>JAKANX010000141.1 GCA_021823425.1 Microcaldota archaeon | reverse complement strand
GCGAGTCTATTTTCACGCCCATGGAGTCCAGTTGCAGTTTGGCGATTTCGTCGTCCAGGGTTTCCGGAAGCGTTATCACGGACGGCTTGAGCTTGCCCCTGTTCTTCACCACGAACTCCATCGCCAAAGCTTGTCCAGCGAAGCTCGTTGCCATCACTTCGCTCGGGTGGCCTTCCGCGGCAGCGAGATTGACCAGCCTGCCTTCGCCGCACACGTAAATCTTCTTTCCTCCGAAGTCGTATTCGTCCAGTTGCCAGCGCACGCGCTTTTTCTTGATTTCCTTGTTCAGGCTTCCCATGTCTATTTCCGCATCGAAGTGCCCTGAATTCGCCAGAACCGCGCTGTCCTTCATGGATTTTATGTGGTCTAGAGTAATCACGTTCTTGTCCCCGGTGACGGTTACGAATATGTCGCCTATTTTTGCAGCCTCCTTCATGGGCATCACTTCAAACCCGTCCAGAACAGCCTGCAGGCCGCGGAAAGCGTCCACCTCCGTGACTACCACGTTTGCTCCCATTCCCCGCGCGCGCATGGAAACCCCTTTTCCGCACGGCCCGTATCCGGCTACGACGAATTTCTTCCCTGCGAGCAGGATGTTCGTCGCCCTCAGTATTCCGTCAAGGGTGGATTGCCCGGTCCCGTAATAATTGTCCAAGAGGTGTTTCGTCTTGTTGTCGTTTACAGCGATTATCGGGTATTTGAGCGCTCCGTCGCGTTCCATCGCCCTGAGCCTTATTATCCCCGTGGTGGTTTCCTCGCTTCCGCCCAATAATTTTGGTATCATGTCCTTGTGCTTGGTGTGTATCTGGCTCACCAAATCCGCGCCGTCGTCAATCGTGAGGTCGGGCTTTGCTTCCAGCACCTTTTCCAGATAGCGGTAATAGTCTTCCCTGGTCTCTCCCTTGTAAGCGTATACGGAAACCCCTTCCTCGGCGAGCGCAGCCGCGACGTCGTCCTGAGTGGAAAGCGGATTGCAGCCCGTGATTGCGATTTTCGCGCCGCCTGCGGCGAGCGTGCGCACCAATACAGCGGTCTCTTTGGTGACGTGGAGCGCCATCCCGATTGTCAGGTTCTTGAAGGGCTTTTCCTTGGCGAACCTCGCCTTGAGGGTTTGCATTATGCCCATGCGCCTCTCGGCTATGGCGACGTTCATCCTTCCCTGCTCGGCGAGCTTGATGTCCTTGACTTCGTAGGTTTTTCCAGTGTCCATAAAATCAGCCATTCCTATTTCCCTAAATGGCTTTTAAATCTTGCATGGAAAATCCGGATATGGACATTCTCGTCAAAGGCGCCACAATCGTGACCCAGAACGCGAAGAGGGAAACCCTGAAGGGCGACATATTCGTAAGCAAGGGCAGGATTGCGAAAATAGGCAAAAACCTCAAGGAAAAGGCTGAGGAAAGGATTGACGCTTCGGGAAAGCTCGTTTTTCCCGGGTTCGTGAACACCCATACGCACATAGCGATGACGCTGTTCCGCGGCTACGGGGAAGGGATGATGCTGCAGGACTGGCTAACGAAGAAGATTTGGCCAGCGGAGGCGAAACTCAAGCCTGACGACGTTTATTGGGGCACGATGCTCGGAGTCGCGGAAATGGTGAGGAGCGGAACGACTTCTTTCAACGAGATGTACATTAGCGGGCTGGAAAAGATTGCACAAGCTACTGAAAAAGGGGGAATTCGCGCTTCCATTTCACTTGGGATGCTGGATAAGGTTCCGGGCCACGACACATCAGGCGAAATAGGCAAAACCCGGCACCTCATTCCGAAACTCAAAACTAGGAGCGGACGGGTCGGTGCTGCTGTTGCCTGCCATGCGCCATACACCTGCAGCGGGGAGCTTATTACGAAATCAAAGGAGCTTGCGCGAAAGGAGAAACTGCAATTCCACATCCACGCGAGCGAGACGAGGAAGGAGGTATTTGACATTCTCAAGGAGACCGGGAAACGGCCGATTGAATATCTGGATTCTTTAGGGGTGCTGGACCAGCGCACCGTGCTGGCGCACGCTGTTTACGTCACAAAAAGGGAAATAGCGCTTGCAGGGAAGGCGAAAACATCTGTTTCCCACAACCCGGTGAGCAATATGAAACTCGCGGGAGGCGGAGTTTGCCCCATAACTGAATTTGCGGCTGCGGGGGCTAATGCCACGCTGGGAACCGACGGGGCTGCGAGCAACAACTCGCTGAATATGATTGAGACGATGAAAACTGCTTCCATTTTGCAGAAGAACCATTATTGGGACCCTCTTTCACTTTCAGCCCAACTGGCGCTGGACTACGCGACAATTAACGGGGCTCGTGCTCTAGGAATTGACGCTGGAAGCATAGAGGAAGGAAAGCTCGCGGACTTGGTGTTTGCGGACCTCAAGGCGCCGAACATGGCTCCTGCGCACGATTATGTTGCGAATATTGTTTACGCGATGAACCCCTCAAACATAACGGACGTAATGGTGGATGGGAAATTCGTGATGCGGAAGGGGAAGATAACTGCTTTTGACGAGGAGAAAGTGGTGGACAAGGCTTCCGCTGCAGCAGGTGCCCTGGTGGGCGCTTGAACATACCTCCTGAGGCGGTGGAGGGCTGGTTCGCCCAAACCCGCATGA
>JAKANX010000140.1 GCA_021823425.1 Microcaldota archaeon | reverse complement strand
CGTACGGGCAGAAGGTGCGCGGCCAGAGGACCAGGAACACCGGGCGTGTCGGAATGACCGTCGGAGTCCTGAGGAAGGCCGTTCTCGCGCAGGCCAAGGCAGGAGCTGCCCCGGCGGCTGCGGCGGGACAGGGACCTGCGGCAGCCGGCGCGAAGCCGGCGGCAGGAGGGGCGGCAAAGCCTGCCGCGCCCGCGGCTGCTGCGAAGCCCGCGGAGAAGAAGTGATTCTAAGGTGTGCACATGGGAGACCCAAGAAAGCTCAAGAACAAGTATTCAAAGCCCAAGAAGCTCCTGGACAAGGCCAGGATAGAGGAGGACAGCAGGTTCAAGTACCTCTACGGGCTCAAGAACATGCGCGAACTCTGGATTGCGACGCACGAGCTCAAGAAGGTGAGGCACGAGGCGCGAAGGCTGCTCTCCCTCACCGAGGCGCAGAGGAAGGCCGAGGAGGGGATAGTCCTTTCCAAGCTCCAGCGCATGGGCATCCTTGACGAGAAGGCGAAGGTGGAAGACGTGCTTTCGCTCACCGTGAAGGACATACTTGAGAGGAGGCTCCAGACTATCGTCGTCCGCAAGGGGCTCGCGCTTACGATGGCGCAGTCCAGGCAGCTCATCACCCACGGCTTCATCGCCGTCGGAGAGAGGATGATTAACATCCCCTCGTACATGGTGAGCGCCGCCGAGCACGCGAGCATAAGGCACTACAAGAAGATTGAGCTAGAGCACAGGATGGTCGAGGCCAAGCCCGCGGCGAAGGAGGCGACTCCGGCCGCGGCCGAAAAAGCCGAAGAGGCCAAGCCTGCCGCAGCGTCGTGATTATTATGAGCGAAAAAACCGAAGCCAAGAAGGAGGAGAAGAAGGAGCACGCCCACCACAAGGAGGCTGCCAAGGATGAGCCCAAGGAGGCGAAGCACGAGCACGCAAAGCCGGCTGAAGCGCCGAAGGAGGCGCCCAAGCACGAGGCGAAAGCCGAGGCACCCAAGGAGGCGCCCAAGGCCGCTGCCCCCGCAGCTGCGCCCGCATCCGCGGAGCCAAGGAGGAGGAGCAAGCTCGCGGTAATCCACGTGTACTCTTCTAAGAACGACACCATCATAACCGCCACGGACGTGAGCGGCGCCGAGACCTTCGCATGGGCGAGCGGCGGCATGATTGTCAAGTCGGACAGGGAAGAGGGCAGGCCTTACGCTGCGATGCAGGCTGCGATAAAGGTAGTGAACGCGCTCAAGGAGAAAGGCGTCATGCCCGTTTACATCAAGATTCGCGCCCCGGGAGGGAACGGTTCCAAGACCCCGGGAGCAGGAGCGCAGGCCGTAGTCCGGGCGATTGCCAGGATGGGCGTGCGCCTCCAGAGGATTGAGGATGTGACTCCGGTGCCCACCGATTCCATGAGGAAGAAGGGCGGAAGGAGAGGAAGGAGGGTGTGACCTTGAAAATTGAATTTACAAAGGAGGAAGGCAACAAGATGCAGTTCGAGCTCTCGGGCTCGGGCACGTCGTTTGCCAACGCGATGCGCAGGTACGCGATGAACGCGGTCCCGGTGCTCGCGCTGGACGAGGTCACGTTCTACGACAACACCTCTGCGCTATTTGACGAGTACCTGTCGCACAGGATAGGGCTCATCCCGCTCGTGACCCCCGCCGGGGTCCCGAAGGACGCGGAAATCGCGTTCTACCTTGACGTCAAGGGCCCGAAGGTCGCCCAGTCCGGGGACCTAGAGACCAAGGACAAGGAGGTCAAGCCCGCGAGGGAGAAAATCCCCATCGCCTCGCTCACCGAGAACCAGGCGATTAGGCTTGAAGCCAAGGCAAGGCTCGGAACCGCGCGCAAGCACGCCAAATACCAGGCGGGGCTCGCGGGCTACGAGATTGCCAAGGACTCCTACAAGTTCACCGTGGAATCGTTCTACCAGATGAGCCCGCGGGAACTGATGTACCGCGCGGCGTCCATACTGGAGGACGACGTGGAGGAGCTGGGGAAGCTGCTTTCCAAGGCGAAGAAGAAATAACCTCCTCCTTTTTTAAATTCTTTTTATCAAATTTCGCAATATACGCGTTCAGAACTCGGAGCGCTAAACACAAATGCACCCATGCAGGGTGGCAGGAAAGGACAACTGGCCGTTTCCAGTCTTCCTGGCAAAAGAGCGTTTCCGGTTTTGTACGGAACTGAAAACGGGAAACAGAAAACCAACCGATGCTGGCATTTGCGGCATCTTCTTACATTATCTTGCAGGGGTGGCGGAGCCCGGTCAAACGTGCTAGCTTGAGGGGTTAGTGGTCTAGCACCTGCGCAGGTTCAAATCCTGCCCCCTGCAAAATTTTTCTTTTGTAAAAGAAAAATTTTATAAAAAGAAAACATCTTGGGCGATCGTAGTCTAGTGGTAGGATTCAAGCCTTCCAAGCTTGTGACCCGGGTTCAAACCCCGGCGATCGCATCCTATTCTACAATTAGGCTACTTTTTCATTTCCTTTAGTCCCTGCTTCAAAACCGTGAGCGGAAGCATCGCGCATTTGAGGCGCGAGGGGTTCCTGCTCAAATCTATTCCAATAAGCGCGAATATTTCCTTCTGCCCCATCTTCTCTATTTCCGAAATAGTTTTTCCTTTCACCGCGTCGGTGAGCAGCGACGCGGAAGCGGTG
>JAKANX010000139.1 GCA_021823425.1 Microcaldota archaeon | reverse complement strand
TATACGAGAAGAAATTCATCGAAGACCCGATACTCCAGTACGAGATCATGAAATATCTCCAGAAGGAGCTCGATCGCACGGACCTCGCGAACATAGACATCCAGAGGACCCCGGTCGTGACGCGCATCACGCTTGAAGTGATGAACCCGGGCAAGCTCATCGGCCGCAAGGGCGGCGTGATTAACAAGCTCACCGAGACGCTGCAGCAGGAGTTCAACATAAAGAACCCCCAGATTAGCGTCGTGGAAGTGAGGAACCCTTCGCTCGAGCCCCGCATAGTCGGAAGGCGCGCTGCGAAGATGCTGGAAATGGGCAAGAAGGCGAGGATGGTATTGCACTTCCTGCTCCGCGACATAATATCCGCGGGCGCAATAGGCGCTGAAATAATCGTTTCCGGGGCAATGACCAAGGGCGCGCGCTCAAAGCGCCTCTCAGTCATAACGGGTTTCATACCCAAGGCCGGCGAGCCCGCAAGGCTCGTGCGCGAGGCGCACGTGACTTCGGTGACCAAGTACGGCGCAATCGGCATATTCGTGAGGATAGTCCCTCCGGGAACCGTTTTCCCGGACAAGGTGAGCACGCAGGCCGAGGCTCCGAAGCCGCCCGCAAAGGCCGCTCCGGCCGCCGCAGCTCCCGCTGCCCCTGCCGAGGCCCCGAAGGCGAGCGCATAATTGAAGGTTGATAACGATGGCAATCAAGATGGGAGACATAAGGGGAATGAAGGAGGACGCGCTGGAGAAGAAGCTCGGCGAGCTCGTGACCGGCCAAGGGCAGGGCACCAAGATAAGCGCGATAAGGCTCTCCATAGCGAGGATAAAGACCCACCTTTCCAACGTCAAGAAGGGCGTGAAGCAGGAGCACAGGCACAGCGGCAAGCACCCCGTGGCCGAGAATGCGAAAGTGGTGGGCGAATCCAAGGCCCCGAAGGAAAAGAAATCTTTAAATACCCGCAAGGAGCAATAGAATGTCAGGTGAAAAATTTTGCCAGAAATATGCATCAAGTGCGGACTAATCAAGGACCTCTGCGTCTGTGAAGTTCTCGACAAGGAGGAAGCCAAGAAAATAACTGTTTATGCGACGGCCAAGAAATTCAAGAAGCTAGTGACCGTGATAGAGGGCATAGACAAGAACAGGCTGGACGATTCCGCAAAGGACCTCAAGCACAAGCTCGCCTGCGGCGGAACCGCGAAGGACGGGCTGATTATCCTGCAGGGCGACCACACGAGGAAGATGAAGAACATCCTCGTGGCGATGGGCTATCCTGCCGAAGTAATTTCAGTGCTGGGCAAGAAGTGACGGTTTCGCGTTTCGAGTTTTGAGTTCCGGGTTTGGCGAAACCGGAAACCCGCAACCGAAAACCCCGTTTGGGCTACCCCTCGGAAGCAATCTCCGCGCCCGGGAAGAAGTAGCTTCCGGAACGGGCGCCCTATTTTTAAATTTTCTCCCCCCTACTCTACTGAAAGGTGGTAGGGATGAGGACTTATCTGTTTGCAGTATTCGCCATGCTCGTTTTCGCTTCGCTCGCAAGCGCATTCACGGCCGCCGTGGGGGCGGCCTGCCCGTCCAACGCCACGCTCGATTCCGTAATCGCGCAGTGCAAGGCCTCCGGAATGGGCTATTACATCTATTACGACGAATTCCAGTGCCAGCAGGTTTCCTGCCTTGAAGTGCAGAACCCCTGCCCCACCCCCGGGCAGCTCACCGACTATGCGTCGCGCTGCACCAAGGCCGGAAAGGGATATTACTATTATAAGGACAACCAGTCCTGCGAGCAGGTCTCCTGCAACGAGACAAAACAGTGCCCGAACGTGGACCAGATAAGCGTGTCCAAGAACAAGTGCACGCAATACGGCATGGGCTCAGAGACCTACGCCGACGAGGCGAACTGCACGCAGGTGCGCTGCATAAACCAGACGAACTCCTCGTGCCACCAGGTTTGCACCCCTGGCGTGACGGCGGTTGCGGCATGCCACACGGTGTGCGACAACCAGACCGCGCCCTGCCCGAACGTGGACCAGACAGGCATTTCCATAAGCAAGTGCAAGGACGCGGGGCTCGCGTACGATATCTATTATGACGAGAACAAGTGCCAGCAGGTCTCCTGCAGGTCCAGCCCGACCTCGGACTGCCCGTCGCCCGAAGTTACGCAGAGGGAGATTTCCGACTGCAAGGCCAAGGGAATGGACTACTCGGTCAGCGAGGACGGCGCTGGATGCGCCAAAATAACGTGCGTCTCCAACCCGTGCCCGAACGAGGACGCGCTCGGCTCGGCGATGAAAGTGTGCCGCTCCAAGGGCCAGAGCTACGCTGCCTACATGGACGACGCGGGATGCAAGCAGATTCAGTGCGTCGGCCAGAACCAGACCACCAACTGCACCAAGACCTACAACGAGAACGGGTGCACGCAGGTGACCTGCGAGGACGGATATTACTACAATTCATGCGGTTCGCAGCAGAGCTGCAGGGTGGAGTGCTCCACGTTCACGGACGAGGCCGGATGCAGCATAAAGAAATGCAGCGACGGCTATTATACGAGGGACTGCCCGAACCAGGGCGGAGTGGAGTGCAACACGACCCGCGACAACTATGGGTGCGACGTGAAGTCGTGCAGCGACGGGGCTGTTTCGAGGTCCTGCCCGCCTGTCGAATG
>JAKANX010000138.1 GCA_021823425.1 Microcaldota archaeon | reverse complement strand
CGAACGCGCTCAATGTGGAGATAGAGCAGCTCACCGGCGAGGAAATGCTCAAGACTTTCGAATGGGAGAAGATGATACCGCCCTCAGGGCAGGAGATGGACGAGGGGGTCGCTTAATGGGAAAAATACAGATTTCAAAGGTTTCAAACTTCGAGATATCCAGGAGGAACATCCTAGTGCACCCGCCCGAGCCGCCGCTAAGCATCCTTTTCGGCGACCCATCGGACAGCATATACATCGGCAGGACCAGGATATTCCACGTGCCCTTCTACTGGTCCTACAAGCACGTCACCAACCCGCACATCGCCGCAGTCGGAATCACGGGAAGCGGAAAGTCCTATTTCATCAAGACATTCCTCATGCGCGCCTCGTTCGTGTGGAACTCCAACGCCCTCATAATTGACTGGGCGGGGGAATACCGCGAATGGGTGAAGCAGACCGGAGGGAGGATAATCTCCCTGGGAAAAGGCTCGTACCTCAACCTCCTGGACCTGGGAGGGATGAAGCCCTACGACAGGATTAAGCAGGTCATGAGGACCATGGAGCTGCTCACGGACGTGGGCCAGTACCCGGAGCAGAAAAGGCTCACTGAAATGGCGATTGAGAAAGCGTACATGAAGAACAAGTTCAAGATGGACGCGACCGAGCAGCGCGACGAGATAGGGAAGCACCTGCTCGCGCCCACTCTAAAGGACGTCGTGAAGATTTTGGAGGAGCAGAGCAAGCTCGGCACGTATGAATTCCCGGCCGAGCTGGAGAACGCCATCTACCGCCTGAAGCAGTTCATCAAGCCCGGGGAGGACTTCTTCGCGCAGCAGAGCACGATCAGCCTGGACGAAATCACGAGCAGCGGCCTCGTGGACCTGGACCTTTCCGGGCTTCCGGACGAGACGTTCCGCGCGCTCGGCGCGCTTTCGGTGCTGCAATTCATAAAGGAGAAGATGCGCGCGTCCGGGTGGGCAAAGGAGAAGGGGCTGCGGCTCATCATCGTGCTGGACGAGGCGTGGAAAATCGCCAAGGAGGACAACAGCGACGCGGTCATGATAGTGAGGGAGGGAAGGAAGTACAACTTCGGGCTAATTGTCGCGAGCCAGAACCCCACGGACATCAGCGAGGCCATTTTCTCCAACGTCGGAACCACCTTCATACTGAAAGTGAAGTTTGAGAAGTTCCTGGACTACCTGCAGGCGACGCTCAATTTCAGCAACTTCATGCGCGGAGAAATCGCGAAATTCGGAGTAGGGGAGGCGGCAGTGAACATGGCCTTCCACACCGCGGCCCAGTACCCGAGCACGTTCCTTATAGAGAAGATAGAAGGCGAGGAGCCCATAAAGGAGCTCTTCCTGGACCTGGAAAAGGCTCTCAGCGAGGAGCAGAAGAGGGATGTAAACATGCCAAAGAGTATCTCGTTCCCCAAGGAGGACCTCAGGAAGAAGCTCAGGCAGTACGGCCTCGGCGAAGAGAGGGTGGAGGAGCTCTCCAAGCTCTTTGACCAGAAGAACCGCCACCTGGACGTGGTCTCGTTCGTGCTGCTGCTGGAGCGCTACGGGCTTGCGCGCAGCAACATAGCGGTCTTCCTCAAGGACATCAACGTGGACGACAGCACGATAATCAACATATTCACCAAGGCGGACTACAAGAAGGAGGACCTCGGAAGCAGGGACATCACCCAGGTCATCCTGGAGGAGGATTGATATCATGGCCAGGGTTTGCATCATCTGCGAAAAGGAGCCCCAGGGCAACGCGGCGCGCGTGCGCGAGGACCCCATAATTTCCACAATCCGCTCCGTGAAGGGATTCTTCCACATGGCTAGGAACAACGAGCTCTACGTGTGCGAGAACTGCCTGCCAAAGCACAGGGAAAAGCGCAAGGCGTTCGAGCGCTCCATGGTGCTCTGGGTCGCAATCGGAGTGATTGTGTTCATAGCCATGAACGCGCTACAAGTCATTTCGGGGGTGTTCAACCTCTTCACATTCGTATCGTCAGTATTCCTCGCGCTGGTGTTCGCCGCCTTCGGGCTTCTCAACTATTCGCCCGCGGTAGATGGCGCAGGCACCCCCGAATCCGCGCAGGAACACGCGCAGAGGGAGCAGGAGCACGCGGGCCACGGCCACGCGGGCGAGGAGGAGTGGGGAAAGAAGGAGCCCGCTCCCCAGCCCAAGGCCGCGCCCCAGAAAAGGGGGAACGCGAAGGCCAAGAGGAAGTGAAAGGGTAGGTCACGATGGCTGAACAGAAGAAAGCGCTGGAAACGCCCCGCACGGACGGGTTCAAGGTATTCGCAAAGCTCAAGGGCACGATGAAGGACGTGGAGTCCAAGCTGCGCTCGGTCTCCTTCATGGAGGTCGTCCCGGAAAAGGACGTGGTGAACGCCGCTTACATAGAGAGCAGGGACTTGGACAAGAATCCTTACGTCTTTGCGCTCTTCAAGTTCCGCGCGGATTCCATAGAGGTGCTCTATTCAATCCCGCCAACGATTGCGCCCAAGAAGAGGAAGCTGGACATGGTCCGCTATTTCCTCAACATACTCACGACGCTCGGCAGCGCGTACTCGGTGGAGCCCACCGCCGTTTTCCAATTGCTGGACGCCGCGCTCAAGGAAATGAACGATTTCGTGAGCCTTGACTACAACAAGCTCTACACCAACTACGAT
>JAKANX010000027.1 GCA_021823425.1 Microcaldota archaeon | reverse complement strand
CCGATCTAGGTACCTGAAGCTGCTCAAGGAGCTTTCCGCGAACACGCTCTTCAAGAAGAAGGTGAAGGTGTTCTGGGTGTGCGCGAAGTGCGGCCACGTGCACGAGGGGACCGAGCCCCCGGAGAACTGCCCGTCCTGCGGCCATGCCAAGAACTATTTCTCGGTGAAGTGCGAGAGCTTTTAGACGCTCTCCCTTATCATTTTTTGCGCTGCGCCCGCGATTTCCCGCAGCCTTTTTTCCGTCTTGAACTCCGCGGTGAGCCGTATCATGCTCTCGGTGCCGCTCGGGCGCACAAGCAAAAAGCCGTCCGGAAAGTCGAACCTCATTCCGTCTATTGCATTGAGCTTCGCAGCCTTGAGGAATTCCTGCGCAGGCAGCTTCCTTCCCAATATTTCCATCGCCTTTTTCCTGTCCGCGCACCTGAATTTCTCCCGTAGAATCGGGTAAGCGGAATATTTCCTTTTCAGTCCCGAGAGCTTCCCCTCCTTTGCAAGAATTTCCAGAAATTTCGCCGCCACCATCATCCCGTCAGGGGTGTTCACGCCGCCCCTGTAAATGAATTCCCCTGCGGGCTCCCCGCCGAAAACCGCGCCCTCCTCCTTTTCCATCGCCTCGCTCACGTTGGTGCTGCCCACTCCCACCACGATGTTGCGCCCGCCGTTCTTTTCCACCGTTTCCTTAATCAGCAGCGAGGCCTCCACCGTGCTCACCACCGCGGGTTTCCCGCTCCGCGTTCCGGGCTTCCCAAGTTCATGTGCAATCGCAATCGCGAACTGCACGTCCAGGCCGAGCAGCTCCCCGTTCTCGTCCACTATAATCGCCCTGTCCGCGTCCCCGTCGTGCCCGATTCCCAAATGAGCGTTCCGTGTTCTGACTTCGGTTTTGAGTTTCGAGAGGTTCGCGTCGTTGGGCTCCGAGGGCCGCGCGAACCCGCGCTCCACCCTGTTTATTTCAAACGTTTCGCAGCCCAGCTCGCGCAAAAGGAGCGGCGCAACCTCAGTTGCGACTCCGTTCGTGTCAACCACGACCTTGATTTTCGCCTTCCTTACCGCTGCCGAGTCCACGTTCCGCACGGCCATCCCGATATGATCCTTGGCCGCATCCGGATAAGCAAAAACCCTGCCCGCCTCCTTCCACCCGCAAAGCCTCATCCCGTTCCCGTATTTGCGCTCCACTTCGCCCTCTTCGGCCCTGGAAACCTCCCTTCCGCCCCTGTAGAGCTTGAGCCCGTTGTATTCCGAAGGGTTGTGGCTCGCCGTAATCATCATGCCCGCGCACTCCTTCTCCTGAGTGTATAGGGCGAGCGTGGGCGTGGGGACAGCGCCCAAATCAATTGCATCCGCGCCGGCCGACAGCACCCCGCTTATAGCTGCGGACTTGAGCAGCTCGCTCGTCTGCCGCAAATCGGAAGCGACCGCGACCTTGTTTCCCTTGGATGCGAACGCGTTCGCTATCCTCATGGCCAATTCCGGCGTTATGGCTGAGCCGTAAAAATCCCTGATTCCCGAAGTCCCAAAAAGCATGGGCATATTTGCGCGGGCAGTTTAAAAAAATGCGCCGAACGGCATCTATTTAAACCTTATTCATACTATTAATACAATCTACCTCTCAGAGGGTGACTCATTATGTACTATTCGATGAATATAGAGGAGAAAATCCGCATCCCCTCGGCAATGCTCGCGATGGACATAGAGGACGCCGCGAAAAAGGTCCTCAGGGACAGCTACGAGCGCCGCGTTTTCAAGGGCGTGGGCTTCGTGCTCAGCGTGGACGACGTGGAAATCCAGGGCCAGGGAGTAGTGGTGCCCGGCGACGCGAACATCTACTACACCGCGAGCTTCAACGCGCTCGTGTTCAACGCCTCGGTCAACGAAGTGTTCGAGGCCGAGGTCAAGGAGATAGTGGAGTTCGGCGCGTTCTGCAGCATAGGCCCGCTTGACGGCCTTTTGCACGTTTCGCAGGTGGGCGGCGAGAAATTCTACTACGACAAGAAGAGCAAGTCCCTCTCCTCGCGCGGAAAGAAGAGCGTGAAGAAGGGCGACGTACTGCTGCTCAAGATATCCACCGTTAGCCTCAAGTCAACTGCCAACGACACCAAGATAGGGCTCACGATGCGCTCTGACGGCCTAGGGAAGGCCGAGTGGATAGACGAGGAGAAGAAGAGGGCCTCCAAGAAGCCCGAGAAGGCCGAGAAGAAGGAGGATAAGAAATCCAGGAAGGAGTGATTCACATGCGCGCATGCCGCAACTGCAGGATGATAATCAACGAGGAAAAGGTCTGCCCCAAGTGCCAGGGCACGGACTTCACGGAGAAGTACAGCGGCGAGATAATCGTGCTGGACGCCGAGCGGAGCGAGATTGCCAAGGCGGCCGTGCTCAACGCACCCGGAAAGTACGCGGTTCGCGTGAAATGAATTTTGCAGTGGTTCCAAGATGGCTCCCAACATTTACGCAGGCGATTACCGGAAGCTCATAATCTTCCCCCTAATCCTGATAGTTGCAGCGCTCTTCTTCGCGCCCCAGATAAAGCTGGGAGTAGATTTCACAGGAGGAACGCTCATAATCTTGGACCTGAACAAGAGCGTGGACGCGGTCCAGCTCCAGTCCCAGCTCGCGAACGACGGAATAATCGGAACGGTCAAGACCTATTCCACGTCCTTCGGGAACAAGGCGGAAATAGAAATCGGGCAGAACCCGGACCTCGTGAAGGCCGACGCGCTGCGCGACGAGTTCAACGCGAGGCTGGACAACGTTTCGCTGCTTGAGGCGCAGTCCAACGCGAACGCGTCCATGCTCGGCCAATACGTTTCGGAGCGCAAGCAGCTCAACACCGTCGCCGACGAACTGTTCGCGCTCGCGGGCTCCAACGAGAGCGCGGCTGGCGTGGAGAACCTAAACACGCTCAAGAACGACGGCCTCAGCGCGTACATGGCCGTGTACAACAACTACAAGGCGTCCATCTCCAAATCAATAGACAAGTACGTTTCCTATTCGTCCTTCAGCGTCCAGTCCGTGAGCCCCGCGCTGAGCAAGAACTTCATAGCCAGCGCGGAAACGGTGATATTCCTCGCGTTCGTCGCCTCCATCTTCATGGTCTACGTGCTTGTGTATCCCAAGGACATTTCCAGGATAATCCAGCTCCTCGTGGCCTGCGGCCTGATTGCCGGAATAGGCATAGGCCAGGTAATCGCAATCAAGGCAGGGCTGCTGCTTCTCCTTCTCGCGCTCGTCGTCTTCTATTTCAAGTCCGTTCCCAGCGCCGCGATAGTAATCGGCGCTGTCGCGGACATAGTCATAGCAATAGGCGCCATGGGCCTTTTCGGAATCCCGCTCACGCTCGCCTCGTTCGCGGCCCTGCTCATGCTGCTGGGCTTCTCGCTCGACACTGATATTTTGCTCACGATGAGGATGCTCAAGCGCGCAGGGGACCCTAGGGAGAAGGCGTTCGGCGCACTCAACACCGGGGTGACAATGAGCGTGACCGCGTTCTTCGCATTCCTAATACTCTATTTGGTGAGCCTCTATACCCACATTTCCATTTATTCCGAAATCTCCATGGTCGCGCTCGCGGGCCTTTTCGGCGACATGTTCGCGACATGGGGGATAAACGCGGTAATACTCCTCATGCACACGGAGGGCAAACTATGATTGACATACAGGCAAGCCTCAAGGACAGGAAGAACGTGCTGCTTCTGGCCATTTTCCTAGCCTTCGGCATAGGCGAGGTCGTATACTCTACCTATGTGGGCCTGCTGCTCCTGCTCGCATTCCTCGTGCTGGGCGTGCTCTCCACTGTATGGAAGAGCAAGGACGCCCGTTTCCTCGCGCTAGCGCTCCTCCTTGTGCTCTCATTCGAGAACATAATCATCAACGGGGTCAAGTTCGGAATAGACTTTTCCGGAGGAACGCGCATTCCGGTCGTGCTGGAAAAGCCCGTGAATTCGGACACGATGAACGAGATGCTCCAGATAATCAAGAACCGCGCGTCGGTGCTCGGCCTCACGGAAGTGAAGGTCCGCGCCGTAGGCAACACGCAGATAGACGTGGAGGTGCCCGGCACGGACGAGGGCCTAATCAGCACAATTGAGGGCGTGCTCAGCCACCAGGGCGTTTTCCAGGGCATAGTGGACGGTCAGGTCGCGCTCAGCGGCGAGGACATCCTGCCCGGGACGATTTACTCGGTGCCCGTATCCTCGCTCCGCGGGGCTGACTGGGGCGTCGGGTTCTCCGTGACAAAGACGGGCGCGGACAAATTCGCGGGCACCGCCAACGGAAAGGCCAACTACCCCCTTTACATGTTCCTGGACAGGCCCAAGAACGCGGCGATATTCATCTCCATGGACGACCTCAAGGGAGGAAAGTCCATCTCGGACAAGGACGCGATTGACGTCGCATCCGCCGCTCTCAAGCTCAACAACTCCGACATAAACATTTACATATTGGACTCCCTGGATTTTGCGAACGCGTCCAACATAACCGCGCGCAACGGCACCAGGGCCATAGTTTCCTCGGCGCTGGACAACGCGACGAAAGCGAAAATCGCGGCGCTCGGCTTCAACATAAGCGAGGCGCAGAACATAACCCCCTCGTTCCACACCTCCTCGGGCACGGGCCAGAGCGTGGTGATTGAGCAGTGGGACGCGGTGGGCCTGCTTTCCGCGCCCTTCCTTTCGCCGGATGTCGCGGGCGGCGTGCCCTCATACGGGTATTCAATCAGCGGGGCCGCGCAGGGCGTCGGGACCGAACGCGCGATAAACGCCCAGAACGAGGTCAAGAGGATAACCTCCATCCTCAAGGGCGGCTCGCTCCCGGTGCAGATTTCGCTCGGAAGCAGGACTTCTATTCCCGCCCCCTTGGGGCAGCAGTTCCTCCAGCTCAGCCTTCTGGGAATATTCGCCTCCATAATAGCGATTGCCCTCTTCGTTTCCATCCGGTACAGGCACCTCAAGATAATCGCGCCCATACTCGCGGTCAGCGTTTCGGAGCTCATAATACTCGTATCGCTCCTGGGTTCGTTCACCGTGGACCTAGCCGCGATGGCCGGAATTCTGGCCGCAATCGGCGTCGGCGTTGACGCGCAGATAGTCATCACGGACGAGCTCATGAAGAAGGAGGGCAAGAACCACGAGGAGAAGCTCAACCACGCGTTTGACATAATAACGACGAACGTGATAGTCGCCGTGGTGGCGATGCTCCCGCTGCTCTTTTCCGGCATGGTGGAGATAATCGGCTTCGCGCTCTCCACGATAATAGGCTCGCTGCTCGGCTTCATGATTTCAAGGCCGGTGTACGCGCTGCTCGTGGAAAAGATAATCGAGTAGCGCAAACCGCGCGTGCAAAAGTATAAAAGCGCATCGTGCAATTCCTAATCCAGTGATCCCATGTTCGAATCCGTAGGGCGGAGCTTCCAGCTCATCAAGGAGAGCTATTCGGTGATAGGAAAGGACAAGGAGATACTCCTTTTTCCGGCAATCTCCTCCATAGCGCTCGTGCTTGTGCTCGTCACCTTCCTCGTGCCGTTTTTCGCGGCGGGGCTTTTCAAGAGCGACATCCTTTTCTTCGCCGTGCTGTTCGCGTTCTATTTCGTCGCCAATTCCGTGATGTACTTCTTCAACGCCGCGCTGGTCACGTGCGCGAACATCAGGCTCAACGGCGGCGACCCCACGTTCATGGACGGCATAAACAACGCCTTCAAGCATATCGGAAGCATTTTGCTCTGGGCGCTGATTTCCGCCACGGTGGGCGTCATCCTCCAGGCGATTAGCTCCTCGCTCCGCAGGTCCAGGAACCCCATCGTTTCAATCGTCGGCAGGCTGTTTGTCTCTCTGCTCGGCGCGGCCTGGGAAATACTCACATTCTTCGTCGTCCCGGTAATCGTGCTCGAGGAGGGCAGCGTGTTCGACGCGATAAAGAGGTCCGGCGAGACAATGAAGAGGACCTGGGGCGAAAACGCCGTCGGGCAGATTTCCATGGGGATAATCTTCCTGTTGATAAAGCTGCTAGCAATCCCGATAGTCGTGCTCGGCTTCCTCATGGGAGGGCCCGCCCTAATAGGCGCGCTCGCAATCGCGGTCCTCTACTGGGCGATAGTGAGCGTGTTTGAAGGCGCGCTCAACGGCGTTTTCACTACCGCGCTCTACCTCTACGCCAAGAATGGCAAAGTCGGAGGGTACAGCCCGGAACTCATACAGGGCGCGTTCGCAGGGGCGCCCGCGCAGGCTCCGCAGCAGCCCCCTGCCCAGTGAACGCGCAATCTTTTATTTTATTGCCCTGTTAACATCTCCGATGCCGCGGACGTTCAGCCTCGTTCTACTTGCCGCAATATTCGCGGCCCTCATGCCCTGCCAGTCCGCGGCAGCGAGCGTTCTGTGGAACCGGACTTACGGCGGCGCCTACGGCGAGGACGCGTTCTCCGTCGTCGCAGTTCCGGACGGCGGCTACGCTTTCGCCGGCGCCACATTCTCCTACAGCCTCAACAGCCCGCAATACTCCGACAACTGGCTCGTGAAAACCGATTCCTCGGGCAACGTGCTATGGAACAAGTCCTTCGGCGGCGCCTACGACGAAGTGGGCCGTTCGCTGGTGCGGACGCAGGCCGGGGGTTACGCCCTCGCAGGGTACACCAGATCCCCCAGCGGGGGTGCGCAGAAAATCATAACCTTGGCGTGGCTGGATTCCTCGGGGAACATGATCGGGGGCGGCCCGGCGCTCAACGGATACCCTTACGACACCGAGGGCTTCTCCGCGGTGCAGCTTCCTGACGGCAGCTATGCGGTGGGCGGCTCCATAGTGGAGAACAAGTACGGCGGCGCGTACAGTTCCGACGCGTGGCTCGTGAAATACGATTCCTCTGGAGTGATGCAGTGGAACCAGACCAACGGGGGCGCCTACGACGACGCCATATATTCAATTATAAACGCTTCCGGCGGGGGCTTCGCGAGCGCGGGCTACAGCAAGTCCATGGCCGGCGGCACCCACTCGGAGATGGTCCTGATGAAGACCGATTCCGCGGGCAACGCGCAGTGGGCCAATCCCTACGACCCGACATCCTACGACGCGCAGGGCAATTCCGTTGTGGAGGCGCAGGACGGGGGCTTCGCCATTGCAGGCTACTCCGCCGATTCGGGGGGCAAGGCCAGCATTTTCGTCGCCAAGGCCGACGCGAACGGCCGCCCCCTGTGGAACACGACGATAAGCGGCGCGTACTCCCAGTCCGCAAACGCAATCATCAACACGCCTGACGGCGGATTCATGCTCGCCGGCTACTCGCAATCCTACAGCGGGGGCGCGAGGAAGGACGCGTTCATAATGAAGCTGGATTCCTCGGGCAACCGGTTATGGGACCTTCCGCTGGGCACGGGCTACGACAGCGAGGCGCGCTCGCTCGCCCTCTCGCCGGACGGCTCGTACATAGTCGCCGGATACACGAACACTTCCGGCGGCCACACGGACGCCTACCTCGCGGACGTGTCCGCGGGCGCCCCCCCGGGCCCTGACACCACCCCTCCGGTGACGCTTGCGGAAGCATATAAGGCCGGCAACTTGCAGCCCTACGCGTTCGGCACCTGGACGAACCAGAACGTGGCAATAACCCTCACGTGCACGGACAACAACACCCAGGCGGTGTGCGACACGATAAACTGGCGCGACGATTACGGGGTCCCCGGCCCGTGCACCGGGTTTTTCTGGCATGCGCTTCCGCCCGCGACTTCCTTCACCGAGCAATACAGCGTCAACGTGACCTTCTATTCCAGCGACAACGCGGCCCTGACCAACAACGAGGCGTGCAGGAGCCTTGAAGTGGACATAGACAAGAACGCGCCCGAAGCGTACATATCCCGGCCGTACCTGAACATGGACAGCAGGAACGACCCTTCCACCACCTCGGGCATCTGGAACCTCACCTACTCGGTTGCGGACTATGGCGGCTCCGGGCTTGATTCCTGCTGGTATTCAATTGACGGGGGCCAAAGCGTTTCCCTGCCCGGCTGCCAGAACATCACGCTGCCTCCCTTCCTGCTGGACGGGGTGTACAACGTGAGCGTGTACGCGAACGACACCGCGGGCAACGTGGGCGAAGCCTCAACGATGGCGCCCGTCGAGTTTTCCCTTCCGGAGGTTAACGCAATCTCTCCGCCCTCCGGCTCCATCCTTGCGTCCCGCGCGATAACCGTGAACTTCTCCGTCGCGGACCTGGACCTCTCCCTTACGTACGTTTCCGTATACAACACGACCGGCGGCCTAGTGAACACGACCGTGCTCAACACGACCGAAAACGGAACCTATTCCGCAACCGTTTCGGTGCCCGCCGACGGCCATTACAACATCATCGTGAATGCCGAGGACAGGGCGCTTTTCTACAATTACACGGACATATCCAACCTCACCGTACTGTCCTCGCCCCCCTTGATTTCAATTGAGGCGCCGCTCAACGATACGTACAATTCATCCAACGTCCCGCTCAGCTTCACCGCCTCCAGCGCAGGCGCGCTCGCGTGCTCGTACTCATTGGACGGCGCGGCAAACGTCCCGCTTCCGGGCTGCGCAAACACGACGCTGGCGGGCGTCCCGGCCGGAGGGCACTCCGTTTCCCTGTTCGTTTCCGACGAGGCCGGAAACGCAGCCTCCTCGCCAGTTTCCTTCACCGTGTATTCCGCGCCTCCCCATGTTTCCGCGAACACCACCGTGAACATGATGCTCAGGAATTCAGCCCCGCAGGAAACGTCCCTGGAAAAAATTTCAATAGACGGCGAGGTTTTTGTTCTGCCCGGGCCGATATTGTTCTCGCCGGGGGAGAGGCGGCTCGTGGGCCTGAGCGTGCCGCGCGCTCTGTGCGCAAAGGGGGAACTGGCGCACCTGCAAATCGGGTTCTTCTACAAGCAGGGGCTAATCGGCGGCATGGTGGAGCACGGAGTCTTCCCGCTCGTCGCGCGGTGCAGCTAAATTATTTCACGACCGTGCCAGAATGCTGTTTGCCCTTTATTGCCTTCTTAAGCTCTTCCAGTTTGCGCCCGTCTATAAAATGCCCCTCGATTCCGCTCCTCGCGATGAGCTTGCAAGCCACGAGGTCAAAAACGAAGTTCGTGCCCGCCTTCCTCGCATCGCCCCTCGCGGCGAGCGCAATCAATTCGTCATACTTCATCGTCGCGTACTTCTTCGCGTTCCTGTCCTCCTTGGGGTCGGAGTCGTAAATCGCGTCCACGTTGCTCATGTTGATGAGCTTTTTCGCGTGGAGCGCCTCGGCGAGCAGAGCCGCGTCCGTGTCCGTGGTGATTCCCGGAATCGTCCCGCCCATGACCACGATTCTGTATTTGCCTGCGGCGTCCCTGGCCCTCCGGAAGTCGGAAAAAACGTTCGGGCAGGCGGTTCCCGCGAGCGCCGCGGCAATCAGCATCGCGTTCTGCCTCGTGCTCACAATCGCTATCTCGTCCGCCTCGAACTCGTTCGCGCCCAGCTCGCGAGCAGCCTGCGCGTAGAGCCTCGCGCCCCTTCCCCCTCCGACCACTATCCCGAAATTCGCCCTGCTCTCGGCGAGCAGCTTGGCCAGTTTCTTCACGAATTCCGAATCAGGGGTCCCTTCGGGATTGACTATGCCGCCTCCGAGCGAAAGAACTATCCAGTCAGCCATAACATCACGCTTCCTGCTTCTCTCGCCTCTTTTTTAAATCTTAATTCCCTATAAAAACCATGCGAAAAACGCTGCTGTTGCTCCTACTCATCCCCCTCGCGTCGGCGCTCGCCTACGTGTCCTCGTGCGGCACCCTTTCCACCGCGGGCGAGACCTACGTGCTGAACCAGAGCATATCGTCCCCGGGCACGTGCCTTACAATAGGCGCGGACAACATCACCCTGGATTGCGCGGGTTACGCCCTAATCGGCCAGAACACTTCCAGCACCTACGCGATTAGCGCAACGGGAAGGCAAAACCCGACCGTTTCCAACTGCGTGGTGGTTTCCCATTATACCGGCGTCTACCTGAGCGGGGGCGCGGGAGCCAAAATATTAAACTACACCACGCTCGACCTTTCCACCATCGGCTTCTCCGTGTTCGCCAACTCCGCCAACGTGACCGTGGACAACGTGACCGCGTATAACAGCGGCGGGACGCTAAGGATGTTCGGCTCGCCTCCCTCGGGAGGAGGTCACACGGTCGCCAACGCGGCGCTCTACAATTCCAACGAGATGAGGGTTTACAGCTCGGGCTGCAACATCAGCAACGTCTATATGTACAACGTGAGCCAGCTCATAATCTCGGGCATGAACAACACCTTCTCGAACATAACGTCCATAAACAGCAGCTACATCGGCGTGTACCAGTTCGGCGGCAGCAACAACACCTACTCAGGGCTTTCCATAGCAGGCGCGGCGCAGTATGGCATATACTTCACGGCCATCAGTTCCAACGTCGGCAACCAGGTCTACAATTCCACCTTCTCCGGCACCCAAACTGGCATTTTCGCAGGGGGGGTCAACGTGACCCTCTCGAATGTCACCTCATGCAACAATTCAGCCAACGGGCTTTGGCTCAGGGCTGAAAATTCCACGATTAGCGGCTCCAACTTTTGCAACAATTCCGGCTACCAGGTTTCACTGGACTGGGGCGCGGGCAACAATCTCTTCTACAACAACATCCTCAACGCGAGCGCCGGCCAGGGCGTCGCCTACGACAACACCACAACTTCTTTCTGGAACACCACCAAGGCAGCAGGCACGAACATAATCGGCGGGCCGTACATAGGCGGGAATTACTATTCGACATACAACGGCACGGACCTCAACGGCGACGGGATAGGCGACGCGCCCTACGGCATATCCGGAGGCTCGGGCGTGGACTACCTGCCGCTCGTAATCCCCCCGGCCCTGCCGCAGGCATCAGTTTCCCTGAACTCCCCTGCGAACGGCACCCTGACAGGCAGCCCAACCCCGTCCTTCAGCTGGACTACCTACAATTTCACCTCGCCTCCGCAGTGCAACCTCACCGTGGACGGGGCCGCGCTCTCATCCGTCTCCTGCGCAATCAACTCTTCCTGCACGGCATCTGCAACCCTTGCGGACGGAACCCATTCCTGGGCCGTGTCCTGCTACAACGGCAGCCAGTCTGCTGCGAGCGCGGCCCGCACAATAATAATAGACGTCGTCCCTCCGATGGTCTCCATAACCTCGCCGGCCTCAAACAGCATCCTCGGCTCAACCTCAATCACGGTAACCGTTTCCGTCTCCGATGCCAACCTCAACTACACCAGCATATCCGTAATTGCAGGGGGCGCCGCGGTGAATAGCACCGTCAGCGCGGCATCAGGAAACTACTCTGTCATCCTTGCTGTCCCTTCAGCAGGAAGCTACAACATCACCGCAACAGCCTACGACCTGGCGGGAAACGCGAATACGTCAGCCGCCTTCAACATCACGGCGGACCTTTCCGGCCCGTCAATCTCAATCCAGTCCCCTGCGAACGCCACGTACAATTCCAGCGCGGTGCAGCTCAACTTCACCGTTTCAGACCCGTCCGGAGTAGCCTCCTGCTCCTACTCAATTGACGGCGCGGCCCCTGCCGCGGGGTGCGCGAACGCCACCCTCCCGGGGCTGGCGGACGGCGCGCACACGGTCGTCCTCAACGCCACTGAT
>JAKANX010000026.1 GCA_021823425.1 Microcaldota archaeon | reverse complement strand
GGAGGACGCTGGAGGGCAACGGCGTTCCCACCTACAGCAACCCGCTCTCGGCCGTGAAGGCGCTCAAGAAGCTCGCCGAATACTCCGAGTACAGGAAGAGCCTTTAGCTCACAGGCCTGCAATCCTGCCCATCACCGCAAGCAAACCCAGCAAGACATATGCGGGGTCTTCCATGCGGAAATAAACATGGTTCAGCTCCTTCCTGTAGATTACCCAGAACCGGTAATACCTCCAAATACTCACCAAGGACAGGAGAATCAGATAACTCTTCACATCCCAGAACGCTATCCCTAAGACCAGCAGGAGCAATGCCAGCGTGTTCAAGCCGAATATCAGCAAAAGCGTTCCGTTTTTTCCCACAACCCCAGGAATCGTTTTCAGGCCGCTTTTCAAATCCCCGTCAGTATCCTTGAGGTCCGCGTTCAGGACTCCCATGAGGTTGTGCAGGAACACGAATGCCATCACAATGAGGAATTCAGGCTGGAACGCGGCGTTGCTCGCAAACACGGGCACGATCACCATCAGCGACCAGACCGTTGAGACGGTGATGTTTTTCACGATGAAAATCTCCTTGAGCCTCACGAGGCCCGGCAGCTTGAACGAATAAACGAAACCTATCAAGACCACCGAGCAGATTAGCAGGAACGCAGCCTGCCCTATTGCAAACGCCAGTGCGATTGCCAGCGCCTTGCACAAAAACGAGAAATAGAGTATTTGCCGCGGGCTTTTTCTCCCGGATATGACAACCGAGTTCGGCTTGTTCACCCTGTCCTCCTCGTAATCTGTCACCTGGTTGAACGAATACACGCCAAGAGTTACGAAAAAAGCGGTAAGGACGCTCAAGGCTATCATTTCAAGGGAAAGGGACGCGTCCAGGTAAGTGGCGCCCAAAACAACCACAGATACTATTCCAAGCGCAAGAAAAATCCTGCCTGCAGTCAAATAATCGGCCAACAATCAAGCCACCTCCAGGCATACGTTGAAATCCGCGCCCACGAGCGTCCTTTTCGACGTTGCCAAAACGATATTTTTCGTGCTCACTCCGCTGAGAAGCCCGGACGCCAGGCCGCGGAACATGGTCGCCCTGCTTTTTTTGGAAAATGCCGTCCAAGGGTAGTAGTTGGCGACGAGTTTTTCCTTTCCGGCACCCCCAGCCACTACGACGTCGCCGAATCCGATTCCAGAAAGATAATCCGCAACTATCTGGTTCGGCCCTGGTTTGGCAGTGCCGAGTTTCCTCCCGAAATCGGAGCAGACCTTGAAAAGCAATGCGTTCCCGCCTGCAAGCTTGCCAAGCTCGAATTCAAGGACATCAAGCAGCTGCGATTCGATGGCTATATGCTTGTGTTCCCCAAAAAATACGGCCCTGCTCCTGTAATTGAAGAATCCGAAATCAATCAGTTCCTGCGTGGAATATTTAATGTATGTCATTTGCCTTATTTTGTTGATCTCGGCCTGGAACTTCTCGGCAGCAGGGTCCCGTGCGTATATTTTGGATTCGTAGAATTCAAATCCCTCCTTCCTGAGCTGTGCCTTGGGTGCGGCGTAAAACTCGCAGAATTGCCCCCCTCTTCCCTGGCAGGCCGCCTGCACGCCCTCAATTTCATCGTCCTGCATTATGTACGCCCATATTCCCGCGATGCCCCCGTCTCCGAGCAAGTGGCCGATGCCGTTTTTGCTGCACAGCACGTAAT
Source organism: Microcaldota archaeon (assembly GCA_021823425.1). GTDB lineage: Archaea > Micrarchaeota > Micrarchaeia > Anstonellales > Bilamarchaeaceae > JAHJBR01. Next base: position 9,990 of record JAKANX010000026.1, on the reverse strand, counting down.
TCCAAAAACGAAGTTTCAGTTTCCTGGCGTTGGTGTCTATCAGGAGCTCCTTGGACTGGTTCGCCCAAAGCGCGGATATGAGCAGGATAAGCATGTGCGAGAATTTTTTTATTTCGGCGTGGTTGCTTTCCGAGAGCCTGGGAAAATGTGAGTTGCCCGCGTACACGTAACCGAAATTTTTGCCGGCCCTATAGAGCGCCCGTTCCCCATTATCTCCGTATTCCTTCACGAATCTGGCTTCGATTTCGGAAAGCAGGCCCTCGGGCCATAGGATTTCCCGTTTGTAGGCTTCGTGCTCCTTGTCGCTGAACCTGCTCACGATGAAGCCGGGGTTGTGCATGTCGTATATCCTGGGTGCGACTATGTTCCTGAGAAAAAAAGAGACTATCGCGTCGCTTACTTCCATGGCGTTCTTTCCCGCGGGTAGTTATCGCCTGATGACAAATCCCTATTCCCCGGCCCTTATCACTATGCCCGCCCCGTCTTCGATTGAAAGCGGCATCTTTGCAATCGAGTGGTTCGTCTTCCGCATCTTCTCTATGGAAATCATCCGCGAAGTGCCCATTCCGGTGGAGAGCTTGTGCAGCACCACTATGCCATCAACGAGGAATTCGGACGCCCCGTCGTTGCTGTACCAGTCGCCGGTGCGCGGCAGCTCGGAAGTCACAATAGTGAGCGCGAGGTTCTCCTTCTTGAGCGCCATTATCATCTCCTTGATTATATCCCTCTTCATCATGTCGGCGATGTTCGAGCGCATTCCGCTGCCGAGTGTGGAGAGCGAGTCAATCACGACGCGCTTGGGCCCGAATTCCCTTATCTCGTCCATAATCTCGTCGCTCATCGCCTTGGGCAGCCTCCATTCCTCCAATACCTTCTCGAATGCTTTGGAGCCGTTGTCCTGTATCTTGGGATAGCCCATCCGCATTATCCTGAGCGAGCCCTTCTTGAGCAGCGCGTCTATGTTCCAGTCGAATTCCCTTCCCTGCTCGATGATGTCGTCGGGCTCCTGCTCGAACGTTATGTAAAGCCCCTTCTCCCCGCCCCTTGCGCCCTGGCAGAGAGTCTGGAGGGAGAAAATGCTTTTTCCGGAACCTGCGGTGCCGGCAACCATCACGACCGAACCTTGGGGAATGCCGCCGTAAACCATCTTGTCGAATTCGCGAATGCCGCTCTTGACTCGTTTCACGCTATCGCCCTCTGTCCGCGGACGCGCGGACGGGGCTACTAACTGCGACCTCATTTATAAAGTTAATTCTACCTCCCCCTCATAACAAGGAAGAGGTGGTCCTTGTCAAAGGGCTCCAGCGCCATCTCCTGCACGAACTCGAAATGCGGCTCCAGCTTCGCCTTGACCTGCGCGAACACATCGGCGGGGCTCCTGAGCACGTCTATGCTCTGGCTCTTTATGCAGAACATCGCGATTCCGCCCTTCTTGAGGAACTTCTTGGCGTTCATTATGATTATGTCGTCCTGGTCGGGCTGGGCGACGTCCTGGTAGAGCACGTCCACCTTGCCCACGTCCTTGTAGTCGTCGGGCTTGCGCGCGTCCCCGAGTATGGGCACGAGGTTCTCCCTTTTCTCCGAAAGCGGGAGCAGCTGCTTCATGCTCTGCGGCGAAATCTCCACGCAGAAAACCGTCCCCTCGCTCCCGATTATGTCGGAGACGTGCGACGGCGTGGTGCCGGTGCTCGCGCCGAGGTAGAGCACGTCCGTCCCCGGCTTTATCGCCACTTCCTTGAGGCCCCTGCGTATCGCGCCCGCGAGCTTGCTCCTGTACGGGTCCCACTCCCTGTATTCCTTGCCGTCAATCCTGTGGAGCTTCTCCCCGTAGACGCGCATGCCCGGCGCAAGGTTCTCGGTCGCCAGCCTTCCGTCTATGCTGTATATCCCGTCAAACAACTTCACTATCCCCATCCCATATCCCCTTTTCTTTGAAAAGAAAAGGGTCTGAGGGCTTCACCCCCAAAGAAACCTTTTCCTTCAAAATAATTTGAACGGGCTCGAGGGGATTTGAACCCCTGGCCTACGGATATCATTCGTTTCCGGTTTTCCGTTCCAAGTTCCGATGCGAAACTGGAAACTCAAGACAGGAAACAATAAAAGTCCGCCGCTCTGGCCAAGCTGAGCTACGAGCCCGTGATGCAGGTAGTTATTTAACGCTCGGAATATTTTTAAAATAACGATAACACTATACCACAGCTAGTTTTGAGCAGGGTTGACAGACCGGCTATGTGCCCGCCTGCAGAAGGGATTGGTTTTCCCTGCTGGAAGCGGGATAAAGGGGTTCGACTCCCTTACCCTGCTTTATAAAAGGGGCATACCAGGTGCTAATTTTCTTGCCCCTTTTCAACCCCTTCATTTCTATTCCCAAACTGCGTATGCGCGTCACTAAAGATATGTCGCCTGCGGACGACAATTTGCCGCGATACGCAGCAATGACTGCGCATACGCATCAAATCCACTATTTGTTTATTCGTTTGAAATTTCCTTATGTCCTAAATGGGACATTTTAGTCCTGTTTTTGCATGCGTGTCGCCCAACTTTAAATAGCGTGTTCCGCGCCAAGGAAATCATGGAAAAAATAACCAAGCTGCCCGCCCGGAAAATAGTTGCGGCGCAGCTTATCGTTCCTGTTTCAGGATTCGGCTCAGGCAAGGGGCTAATTGAGCCCCTCAATGAGCGGATAATTTCCGTGAAGGAGGTTTGCAAGCTCGACAAGAAGAAGGCGGCATTCGCGATTGAGTCCGGATTCGGGAAAAATCTGGTTTCGGGATTCTTCAGCAAGGGCGGGATAATGGAGGTGTTCCACACCCCTGATTTTACTGCAATCGCGGTGATAAAGGACGTTCTGGATATTCCTTACATAGACAAGCTCGCGATAGCGCCCGGCGCGCAGGGCAAGGGGCTTGGAACCGAAATGATGAACGCGATAATATCCGCATATCCGAAATGCATGCTGCGCGCCTCGCCGGGAAACGAGGCCGCCAACGCGCTCTACTCGAAATTCTTCGCGTGGTCCGAGCCTGCAAACGGCTGGAACGTCTTTGCGAGAAACCTATCCATGCACGAGATGGGGCCCGCGATAGCGGCGGTTTCCCAAATCCCGAAAACGCTCTTCTAGCTTGACCCATTTTTAACCCTTTTCGTGCATATTTTCCCAGAGGGGCCCGCAGCGCAGCAAAGCGGGCCAATGACCGTTTCCCATTCCGTGTCTCCGGTTCCGGGCGAAACTCAAAACAGAAAACCGGAAACCCCAACGATATTTCATCGTTGCACGTATTTAGGAATAGTTTGGGCCCGTAGCGCAGCCTGGATAGCGCGGCAGCCTTCTATTTGCAAATGACCGTTTCCCGTTCAGGGTTTCGAAACTCAGAACTCAAAACCGGGAACGCTCAGGTGGTGGAAGTCAGCTGTAGGTCGCGAGTTCAAATCTCGTCGGGCCCGTACAACATGCAGGAAGGGGGCTGCCGCCCCCTCCGATTCGCCGACGCTTAGACGAATGGACCTGTCGCCGATACGTCGGCGACCCGGCCCCCGCCTATTGTCAACCTACTCCTCCCCCGCTACGGAGGACTTCGCCCTCCGAACCCCAATTTTATTTCCAATCTGAGCATGCTCGCGCACACGCGTCAAATCCACCATTTGCATTCTCCCGGCCGCGCGGCTCCGAATATATCTTTTTATACTTTCTCTGCAATAGCTAGTTATTCTCAACTCAAATTCTCGCAGAGGTGTTGCCGTGGAACAGAAAATCAAAGCCGTCATAGAGATGCTTGACGCGGTCCTGGAGGACAGCTCCGTGCCCAAGAACATAAGGAAGGCGCTCAGCGACGCCAAGGCGAGGCTCAACACGAACGACGACGTAATCGTGAAGGTGAGCGCGGCAATCTACCTGATAGAGCCGATAAGCGAGGACGTGAACATGCCCGCCCACGCGAGGACGCAGATTTGGGCGATAATAAGCTCGCTTGAATCCATAAAACATTAGTGGTGCGTATGAATGCTGGAGAAACTCAGGGAAAGGGGAATACGGGTTTCCCTTGACGCAGAGCCCCTGCTCCAGAACGCCGGAGAGAACCTCATAGACGAACTAGTCTCAATACGCAAGCCCTTCATTTCAAGGCAGGACGTGGACGAGGCAATCGCGCGCCTGGGCGCGAGGAAAGTGGAAGTTATCAGGAGCCGCGAGCGGCCCGCGGCCGCGGAGCATCCCCCGGACCTAAAGGTCGTGCACCAACTCGACGTTACGGGGAAATCCCGCACGACCGGGAGCGTGGACGACTTCGTCGCCTATTTCCGCAACCGGTTCCAGCGCATGTCCAAGCTGCTCAATTCGCCGTCCAAATACCCCACCACGACTCTTGCGGACGTGAAGCGCGAGGTCAACCAGAACGTCCGCGCAATCTGCCTCGTGTACGAGAAACGGGACACCAAGGCCGGAAGCATACTCCTTGAAATAGAGGACATGCACGGGCAGTTCAAGGCAGTGGTCTCAAGGAAGAACGAGAAATCCTACGAAAAGGCGAGGCAAATCCTCAAGGACGACATTATTTCAATTACCGGAAAGGTGCTGGAGCCATTCATAATCGTGGAGGACATAGAATGGCCGGACGTGCCGCTAATACGCGAGGAGAAGTGCGCGGAGAACGACCTCGCGTGCGCGTACATCTCCGACATCCACTTCGGCTCGCGGCACTTCCTGGAGAAGCAGTTCGACCGGTTCGTGAACTGGCTGAACATGAAGGGAAATGAGACGGAACTCGCGGGCAAGGTCAAATACCTCATAGTCGCGGGCGACGTCGTGGACGGGGTGGGGATTTACCCGAACCAGGAGAAGGACCTCACGATAAAGGACGTGTACAAGCAATACGAATTGTTCGACAATTTCGTGGAGATGCTTCCGGATTACATGGAAGTGATAGTGTCCCCGGGCAACCACGACGCGGTGCGCAGGGCGGAGCCCATGCCCGCTCTGGACGACACGCTCGTGAAAAGCGACGTGGTGAAGGTGGGCAACCCCTCAACAGTTGTGATAGAGGGCATTAGGCACGTGATTTACCACGGCACGTCCATGGACTCCATGATTTCATCGGTTCCTGGGCTCTCCTACAACAACCCGGAGAAGGTTTCCAGGGAATACATCAAGAGGAGGCACCTCTCGCCCATTTATGGGGGCAACCTCATAGTCCCGGAAAGGGTGGACTATCTCCTGCTCGAGGACGAGCCGGACGTGCTGCACGTGGGCCACGTGCACAAGAACGGGTATCTGCAATACAGGGGCACGCACCTCATAAACACAGGCACGTTCCAGGACCGAACCGACTTCCAGATAAAGCAGGGGCACGTTCCCACTCCGGGAGTGATAGGGATTCTGGAAACCAAGACGAGCGTTTACAAGACCATAGACTTCAACGGGGAATGAAATGGTTGACCGAATAGGCGCTATTGCGAATAAATTTCAAGAGCATTACTGGCCCTCAATACGCAGGGTGGACGTCTACCTTCCAATCTTGCTCGCAATAATCCTGGGCAGTGTGCTGCACGCGTTCCCGGACTATTTCTCATCTCTTCCGGGCGATTACGCGACTTTCATAATAGATTTCATAGCCGCGCTCGCCGTAGTAGGCCTTACTAATTTCTACCAGGGCCACAGGAAGGAAAGGGTGAGCTTCATACTCCTTTTCGCGGGCCTTTTCCTGATAATGGCGGTATTGAGGTTCCTTTCAACCACGAGCAGGGAGACAGCATCGCTCATCCTGAACCTTATCACGGGGACGCTCGCAGCGATGCTCGGTTATTTCTTCTATTCGCTCGAGCAGATACGCAAGAACAGGGATGGCGCGGGTGAGAACTGAAATGGCGCTCGCGACATCCGAGGAATACCAGCAGTACCTTGATTCCCTCAAGACCGGCCTCGATCGCGCTTACGGCGTCGCGAGCGAGGCGCGCAAGCAGGGCTTCGACCCCTCGGACCAAGTGGAGATAAAAATCGCCAAAGACGTTGCGTCGCGCGTGGAGGCGCTAGTGGGCCCCCCGGGCGTTTCCAAGATAATCCGGGACATGGAGGCGACCGGGCTCTCCCGGGAGGACATAGCGTTCCAGCTCGCAGCCAAAATCGCGGGCGGCGAAATAATACAATCAACCACCGAGAAACTAATCGAGCAGGCCGTGCGCACCTCCGTAGGGGTGCTCACCGAGGGGATGCTGGTTGCGCCCACCGAAGGCATCTCAAGGGTGAAGATAAAGACGAATCCCGACGGCACCAACTACGTGGGCGTATATTTCACCGGCCCGATTCGGAGCGCGGGAGGAACGGTCGCGGCGCTCGCAGTCACGCTTGCAGACCACGCGCGCCGGATTGCAAAGATAGGCGACTTCCGCGCAACGGACACCGAAATAGAGCGCTACGTGGAGGAGGTGAACGTCTACGAGGCGAGGGCCGCGCACCTCCAGTACAAGCCCCCGGACGACGACGTGAAATGGATAGTGAAGAACTGCCCCGTGTGCATAGACGGGGACCCCGGGAATCCGGGCAACGACGAAGTGGAAGTTTCCGTGCATAGGGACTTGGCGCGCGTTGAAACGAACAGGCTTCGCGGCGGAATCCCCCTTGTCATTTGCGAGGGAATCGCGCAGAAGGCCTCCAAGGTCTACAAGTACGCCAAGAAGTTCGGCCTCGGCTGGGACTGGATGGAAAAGCTAATCAAGATAAAGAGGAAGGAAGCGACGGTGGAAATCAAGCCGGACTGGACCTACCTGGAAGGTCTTGTCGCCGGGCGTCCAGTGTTCGCATACCCCTCCACAAAAGGCGGCTTCCGCCTCCGATACGGCAAGAGCAGGACGAACGGGATAATGGCAAAGAACATGCACCCAGCCACGATGACCCTCCTGGACGGTTTCATAGCCGTAGGGACGCACATGAAGATAGAGCGGCCCGGAAAGGGCGCGATACTCTCCGGCTGCGACACGCTGGAGCCGCCGCAGGTGCGGCTCAAGAACGGCACGGTGATGAAGGTCTGGAGCATAGAGAAGGCCAAGGAAATCCATTCGCAGGTAGACAAGGTGCTGTTCCTCGGCGACATGCTCGTCCCGTACGGCGATTTCCTCAAGTCCAACCACCCCCTCGTTCCGGGTGGCTGGTGCGAGGAATGGTGGGCGGAGGAGTGCAAGGCAAAGAGCATCGCGCCCAAGAAATTCGAATCCGCAAGGGAGGCATTTGAATTCTCGCGCAACTATTCCATTCCGCTCCACCCCGATTACGTTTACTTCTGGCACGACATAAGCCCGCAGCAGCTCAAGGCGCTCGCGCAGTGGCTCGGTTCCGGCGCGCCGAGCTTCAACGCGGGCGAGATGAACATGCTCACCCTCGCGCCGGCCCCGGAAAAGCTCATCCTCGAGGGCCTCGGCGTTGAACACACCGTGGCGGACGGAAAGATATACGTGAACGGGAACGACGCGTTCGCGCTCTTTTCCACCTTGGGGCTGGAGCTTTCGCAGGACGGCAAAATCTCCATGCAGAAGCTTGAAGCCGTTTACGACGAGGGAAAGAAGGCGCTCGAGCTCGTGAACGCGATTAGCGGAATTGAGATAAAGCCCAAGGCGCCGGTGTACATAGGGGGAAGGATGGGAAGGCCGGAGAAGGCCAAGGAGCGCGCGATGGAAGGCGACGTGAACGTGCTTTTCCCTACAGGCTCGCCGAAAAACAGGAGCCTGCTAAAGATTTACAAGACCATGAGAGGAAAGGAGGGCGAGCGCACCGTTTACTTGGAGCTTTCTCGCTACATTTGCCCGAACTGCCGCAATATCACTCCATATCGCAAATGCGAAATCTGCCTCACCCGCACAATTCCCCAGAACGCGTGCCCCAAGTGCCAGAAAATAATGGCCGCGGACCAAAAAGAGTGCGGCAGCTGCGGAAGCCCGGTGCAGCCGTATGAGAAGCGCGCCGTAAACCTCGTGAATTTCATAGAGGGGATGCGCAAGCAGTTCAGCATGCTCCCAGAGGACATAAAGGGCGTAAAGGGGCTCTCCAGCACCAGCAAAATCCCGGAGAGGATGGAGAAGGGGCTCTTCCGCGCGAAGCATGACGTGTACGTGTTCCGCGACGGTACGTGCAGGTTCGACGCAACGGATATACCTCTTTCTCATTTCAAGTGCAGGGAACTCAAGGTGGGCGTGGAGAAGATGCGCTCGCTCGGCTACACGAAAGATTACAGGGGTGAGGAGCTGCTCAGGGACGACCAGATAGTCCCGCTGCGGCCGCAGGACATAATCATTTCCGAATACGGCGCAGACTACTTCTTGCGCGTCGCCAAATTCATAGACGACCTGCTCGTTGGGGTTTACAACCTCCCCCCATTTTACAAGGTGGAGAAAAGGGAGGACCTTATAGGGCACCTTTTCATGGGCCTATCCCCGCACACGAGCAGCGGCGTTCTGGTGCGCCTGATTGGCTTCACGGAGGCGAACGTGGGCTTCGGGCACCCCTACTTCCACACCGCAAAGAGGAGGAACGCGGACGGGGACGAGGACGCGGTGATGCTGCTCATGGACGCGCTGCTCAACTTCTCCAGGCATTACTTATCAGAGAACCGCGGCGGCACGATGGACGCCCCCATCACGATTTCCACGATAATAGACCCCAAGGAGGTGGACGACGAGGTGCACTGCATGGAGGTCCTGTTCTCCTACCCGCTTGAATTCTACAGGGCGGCGGAAAAATACGCTGCGCCCGGGGACGTGAAATTGAAGACGGTGAAGGACACACTCGGAAAACCGGAGCAGTACGACCAGATAGGGCTTACTCACGACACTGCGCGCATAGACGAGGGGCCGCTGCGCACCGCCTACGTTTCCCTCAAATCGATTCCGGAGAAAATAGACCTCCAGTTCAATTTGCAGAAGAAGCTGGAGGCAGTGAATGTCAAGGACGCGGCAGAGCGGCTCATACTCAGCCACTTCATACCCGACTTATACGGGAATTTGCGCTCGTTCTCCAGGCAGACCTTCCGCTGCTCGGACTGCAACGAAATCTACCGCCGCCCCCACCTTACAGGAAAATGCGTGAAGTGCGGAGGCAACCTGCTGCTCACGATAAACAAGGGCGGAATAGAGAAATACCTCAAGATTTCAAGGAAGATGGCGATAGAGTACGACCTGCCCGCCTACATGAAGCAGCGCCTTGACCTGATTGAAAAGGAAATAGAGAACATCTTTGAGGATGAAAAAGTGAAGCAGATGGGAATAGCGGACTTCATGTAAAAGAATCAGTAAACTGGGAAAAAGAAAAATGGAAAATCAGGAACTTTTACCGTTCCTGAGCTTCTTGGCATATTCGGGAAGCCCGAACTCTTCGAGCTTGTCCGCATACCTGCTGTACGCCTTCTTGACGGTCGCTTCGTAGTCAATGCCAGCCTTCTTGTAGAGCGTCCTGGGCAGTATGGGGGTCAGGTCCGTGCCCCCCGCCTTTGTTATCACGTCGACCTGCAGGAGAGGATCGAATTCCGTTTTTATCTCGCCCCTAAGCGCGTGTATCAGGATATCCTGGGACACGAACGGCGGCAGCGCGACGGACATGTCATAAACCCTGACGGTGGCTCCCTCAAACGGCCTGACTATCGCGCTCGCGACCATCGGCCCCACCTTGCCCGTGTTCAGGCCCAGGTGCATCGGTATGCTTTCGTACAGTTCGAGAACCTTGTTCATGTATTCCGTGGAATTCTCCATGATGAATCCGCTTACGAAAAGCTCGTTGATGAGCTGAGCCACCGGCACCGGGTAATTGGAGCTTTTGGTGAGCAGTTCGCGGACGAGCGCAGGCTCGAAGAGTGTCTCCACGGCCATGAGCGACTTAGCCTCTATCGCCTCCTGGAATTTCTTCTCGTCGATTCCGGTGACCTTGACTTCACTATCCAGATGGATTTGGGTGATGCGCGCTTTGCCGTCGACTCGCCCAAGCGTCACCTGGGCTTTGGTCGAAATGCGCTGCGG
>JAKANX010000137.1 GCA_021823425.1 Microcaldota archaeon | reverse complement strand
GTCTGGGCTTATAGCTCAACAGCAGAGCGCCCGCTTGGCGAAGCCAGTATCGCGTTCCGAAGTTCCGGGTTTCGAAACGGAAAACCCGGGACGGGAAACGGTCCTGGCTCCGAATTGCGGGAGGCTGGGGGTGCGAATCCCCCTGAGTCCATTTTTTCTTCATTTTCAGCCGCGGGGCTTATTTTTAAATATTGTTGTCCATAATATTATTGTATGGTTTTTAGTTCCAAATTGCTTATTGAGCCCATGCGGCCCGGAGAAGATCTGGAGCATTATTGCGCCAGCAGGTCAAAGGAATTCCACGGGGACACGGTGAGGCACGACGGCACGTTCGTATTCGAGGGGCACATCCTGCCCGTGGTGAGGGATATCAAAAGCCTGGTGCTGCCCCACAAGGAGAAAATCGCGGGCTCCGCCGGGTACCTGCACGATTCGCCCGAGGACACCGGGTTCGTGGAAGTCGTCAATCCTTTCGCACGCGAGGAACTGAAAACGCTCAGGACGGATTTGGCTGAAATGGACCGCCTCCTGTCCATATTCGAGCGGTCCCCGGACAACGCGGACCTCGGGAACATATTCGCCAAGGGCAACAACATAAAGGCCGGGATAAGCTCGAACCTCCTCAACCCGCTGAATTTCCAGAAGCGCAGGAAGGACATCGTTTATGTCAACCAGCTCCTGAAAAACGCCAGGGAGGAGGGCGAGCAGGTCTGCTACATCGTGAACAGGGTCACGCGCAGGCCGGGCCTGCCGAAATACCTCTATATTACCTATTCCAGCAGCGTGTTCGCGCTTCCGTCCGCGGACAGCCCGCATTACGGCGACGCGATAGTCGCTTCCATACTCAAGCTCGTGGACTCGTGGAAGAACGCGACGTCCAAGGAGCTCGTACACTGGTGCTCGCAGTACGAGTCCGCCGAGGAAATCAAGAGCCGCAGGGAGCGCATGGTCAGGCAGGCCAAGGCGCTCAGCGGAATCGCCCGGGTGAAGGGAAACGCGCAGAATAATATAGGATACGTGCTGCCCCTGGCCGAGTACGTGCTGCTGGGCCACGTGAAGGACGGGGGAGGGGTTTTCAACCCTGAAAAGCTGGAGGCCTACATGAGAAGGATGTACGTGGATTCCTTTGTTGCGGCTCCGTGCCTCGACCCGCGCAGGGAGGCCGCGCGCATAGGCGCACTTAGGGATCTGGACGACAAGCTCTCCACACTCGGGAGGAAATCCCCGATTCTGAGCACCCTCGGAAAGGAAATCAAGGCAGCCAAGAAAAAGTTCGCCGCGTCCTCCAGGATGGCCGGGGTCTGCGCCTCGCCCGGAATGCGCAAGCTTATTTTCGCCGTCCAGTAAAACGAACGTTTATAATGTTTTTTAGTCAAAGTAGAGATTACTAATTACCCTTAAAGGCGATAATGTGACTGACGAAGCCAAGCCCGAAGCACCTCATGAAATTCCCGGCCCGAAGCCGGCCGATTCCGTTGTCGTGGAGAAAATCGCGGAGGCGGTCGCGCCCTCGGCGAAGACGGACGACGAGGAATTGCTCCAGTTCGTGGAGCAGACCAAGCCCCGCGTGTTCGTAATCGGGAGCGGGGGGAGCGGCACGAACACGCTTGACAGGCTTTTCGAGCTCAACGTGAAGGACGTCACTTTGGTCGCGATGAACACCGATGTGAGGCACCTCCTCAAGGTGAGGGCGCATCGGAAACTCCTTTTGGGAAAGACCACCACAAAGGGCCACGGTGCCGGAAGCAACCCCCAGCTCGGAGAGGCAGCGGCAAAGGAGAGCGCTGAGGAGATAAAAACGCTGCTCGCTGGCGCGAACATGGTTTTCGTGACCTGCGGGCTGGGCGGCGGGACCGGGACCGGCTCCGCTGCGACGATTGCAGAGCAGGCGAGGGCCGCCGGCGCGATGGTGGTGAGCATAGTCACGCTCCCGTTCAGCTCGGAAGGGAAAGTGAGGCTGGAGAACGCGCTCGGGGGACTTGAAAGGCTCAGGAAGCACTCCGATACGGTCATAGTAATCAGGAACGACAAGCTGCTCACGCTCGCGCCGAACCTTCCGCTCAATACCGCGTTCAAGGTCTGCGACGAGGTGCTCGCGGGCTCCGTCAAGGGCATCGCGGAACTGGTCACCAAGGCGGGGCTGGTGAACGTTGATTTCGCGGACCTGCGCACGATACTCACGCAGGGCGGATTCGCGGTAATCGGGGTGGGGGAGTCCAGCGTGGACGCGAAAGTGGAGGACAGGGCGACGATTGCGGTGGAAACCGCGCTCAATTCGCCGCTGCTGGACGCGGACTTGACGAGCGCGAACAGGGCGCTCATCAACGTTGTTGGCGGCGAGGACATGACGCTGAAGGAGGCCGAACTCATAGTTGCGGAAACCGCAAAGAAGATACACCCGAACGCGCACATAATCTGGGGCGCGAGGGTGGAGCACAACGCGCAGAAGTCCACGATTAGGACGATGATTGTGCTTACCGGAGTGAAGTTTGCCAGGGAGGACGTGGACTCGGGAACCGAGAACCTGGACCTAGACCTGATAGGGTGAAAACGTGGCCCTTGAAATAATAAAAAAATCGCTCAGGATACTCACCATTGCCCGGAAGCCGGACTCGGACGAGTTCTCGCAGATAGCCAAGATTACGGGCGCGGGCATAGTCGCAATCGGCGTGATAGGCCTCGT
>JAKANX010000025.1 GCA_021823425.1 Microcaldota archaeon | reverse complement strand
CTTTTTTCCGCCGCGTTAGCGCAGGTTTCCGAAAACGATTCGCTCTTCAACAACCCGGCGCTGGACAGGGTGTACGCGCGGCTGGGCAACGCGTCGCTTTCCGGGGACGGGGGAAACTCGGCGGTGATGCACGAGCTCACCCTGATAATCGTCGGCAGCAACCTCGACGGCCCGGAAAAGGCTTTTTACGAGGGCGCCAAGGCCGCGAACCCTATTTTGAACAACGCGACGATCATCCCGGACACCGGGGACGCGCTCGCGAGGGCGCGCTCGGGCGACTACCTTGTGGTGCTCGTGATAGGCGGGCCGTCGCAGAACGCGGTCGCGGGCCCGCTAGAAGAGGCCGGGATTTTCAACGAGAGCCAGGATATGTACGGAATACTCATAAAGGACGGCACCGACGCGAACGGCTCGCTGGCCGTGATGATAACTGACAAGCGCGGGGTGGAGAACGCGCCGAGGCAGAACGTCAGGTATTCGCCGCTCACCGCGGCGGGGGTTCCGCCGCAGTACGTGCCGGTCGCGGCTACTGGAATATCAGCCATACTGATGGGAATTGCAGCAGTGGGGCGCGCGGCGTTTGAGAACAAGTTCACGGACTTCGGAAAGAATGGGAAGAAGTTCGGCGAGGGAAGCGTGCTCGTGTTCGGCGTGAACATAATGGAGCTCGGCGCGATAGCCGCGGTCGCGCTCATTCTCGGGCTGGCGATGAGCTGGCAGTTCTTCGGGCTCACGAGGGATTTCTTCCTCTGGCTCGCGATAAACGGCACCATCGTTCTGCTGAGCGTCATCGTGCACGAGGCCACGCACAGGATTTTCGCCACCATGTTCAAGATTAAGCTGGAATACCGGATTTGGCCCGAAGGCTCGCTTCTCACGCTGGTGAGCTCTTATTTGGGCAACACGTTCTCCGCGCAGAGCTTCCTGCTTGACGAGATTCCGGAGGACACGCCGGAATGGAAAGTGGGCGTGATGAGGCTCGCCGCGCCGCTCGTGAGCAACGGGATTGCGCTCGCTTTCGCGGCGCTCAACGCCTTTGCGCCCAACGACGTTTTCCAGAGCATTTACACGGCCAGCGCCGTGTTCGCGATGGCGGAGATGCTGCCCATAGACGGGCTGGACGGCGGCGACGTGAAGAAGTGGAACTTCTGGGCGTGGCTGCTCGCGTTCACCTTCATAGCGGGATGCTACATATTCGTTACTTTCGTGCTGTGATGGAATGGGGCTGGGGGACGGGATTAGGAACAACGTGTACATGCTCGGAGCGGTCAGCTTCCTCACCGACGTTTCCAGCGAGATGATTTTTCCCATACTCCCCGTTTTCCTGACCACGTTTTTGGGGGCGGGCAAGGAGATAGTCGGCCTGATTGAGGGCGTGGCGGACAGCCTGTCCAGCCTGCTGGACATACTGATAGGATACTGGGCCGACGCTTCCGGAGACAGGAAAAAATTCGTGTTTTACGGGTACGGGCTCTCCTCGTTCTCCAAAATCGGGATTGCGCTCGCGGCGTCGTGGCCGGTGGTGCTCGTGTTCAGGGGGCTGGACCGGATAGGCAAGAGCGTGCGCACCTCGCCCCGCGACGCGATAATCGCGGGGTCAAGCGACCAAAGCGTGCGCGGAAAGGCGTTCGGCCTGCACAGGGCGATGGACACGCTCGGCGCGATAGCCGGGCCTGCGATTGCCTACGGGGTTTTCGCGGCGATGGGAAGCGGGATTGGAGCGTACAGGGTGATATTCTACGCGGCGCTCGCGCCCGCGTTCCTCGCGGTCCTCGTGATAGTGCTTTTCGTGCGCGAGCCCAAGAACAAGGGGGAGAAAATTGGGAAGAAGCCGAATTTCTGGGAATCGCTCAGGCTGCTCGGCCCGGACTACAAGAGATTCCTGCTAATTTCCTGCATATTCTCATTATCTTACTTCAGCTTCGCCCTGTTCATAGTCCGCGCGAACGACATAGGCGCGAGCGCGGGGGAAATAATCCTCGTTTACATAATTTACAATATAGTCTATGCGCTCGCCTCCACGCCCATGGGCCAGCTCTCCGACGCGTTCGGGAGGAGGAAGGTGATTGCGGCCGCGTTCGTGCTCTACGCGCTCGTGACGCTCGGCTTCGCGCTCGCGGGCTCGCTCTGGCAGCTCGCGCTGCTTTTCGCGGTTTACGGGGTGTTCGTCGCTACGGACGAATCGGTGAACAAGGCGTACGTATCCGACCTGAGCGGGGAGAAGAACAGGGGAATCGCGCTGGGGGCCTACAACACCGCAGTGGGCGCAGTCTACCTTCCCGCGAGCGCGCTCTTCGGATTCGCTTGGGCAACGTATGGGGTAATCCCGGCGTTCGGCGCCGCTGCGGCGCTCGCGCTAGTTTCCGGCCTCGCGATGGCGCTCACCAAATAGGAATAGCAAGCCAAATTAAGGCGCCCGCGCAAAGCATGATTATGGCATTGGAATTGCTGGCGCCGGCCGGAAGCCCCGCGTCGCTGCGGGCGGCCGTGGAAGCGGGCGCGGACTCGGTTTACATGGGCGCGCTCTATAATGCGAGGATGAGGGCGCGCAACTTCACCCTTGACGAGCTGGGCAAGGCGATCGCATATTGCAGGAAGAGCGGGGTGCGCAGCTATATTGTTTTGAATACGATAATGTTCGAGGCCGAGATTCCTCAGGTCGCGCAGTACATACGCAAGGTCTACGAAATGGGCGCTGACGCGCTCATCGTGCAGGATTTGGGCGTCGCACGCATCGCGCGGGAAGTCGCGCCCGGCCTGGAACTGCACGCGTCCACCCAGATGTCCGTGCACAACGCAGTGCACGCCGGGCTCCTCAAGTCCCTCGGATTCAGGAGGATAGTGCTCGCAAGGGAGCTTTCAATCGGGCAGGTGCAACGGATAAGGGAGGAGGCGGGGATGGAGGTGGAGGTGTTCGCGCACGGGGCGCTCTGCTACTCGTATTCGGGAAAATGCTTCTTCAGCTTCGTGCAGACCGGAAGGAGCGGCAACCGGGGGATGTGCGCGCAGATTTGCAGGTTCCCCTGGAAGCTGTACGCGGACGGCAAGGAGGTGCGCAAGGGATATCTGACGAGCACCAAGGACCTAAACACATTGCAGAAGATTCCGCAGATAGCGGCGGCTGGAGTGGACTGCATAAAGATAGAGGGAAGGCTCAAGGACGCGTCCTACGTGCGGCTGGTCGTGGGCGCGTACCGGAAGGCGATAGACAAGGGCGGGTTTTCCGACCTCGCAGGGCAGACCGCGAGGGGCTACACCGAAGGGTACCTTTTCGGGGGCGCGAGGAAGGCGAACATGCTCAACCCTGCGGCGCAGGGCTTTTCGGGAGTGAAAATCGGGCAGGTGGAAAAGGTCACGGGAAGGGGCGCGCACGTCCGCCTTTTCGGAAAGCTTACGCGGGGCCAGGGCATAAGGACCGCGCGCTCCGGAAAAGTCGTTGAGTTGTTCAGGATTTACGATAAAAATAACGAAAAGGAAGTGAAGGACGCGACAGGCGCGTGCGTGCTAAGGATAAAGACGCTCGCGCCGGGCGACGTGCTGTTCAGGGTGGAGCGCGCGAAGATGGAGGACGAGGTGCTTGAGCAATACAAAACCGGGAAAATAAGGAACGGGAAGGATTTCAAGAAACCGAAGAACCCAGCGTATGCAAAACAGGAGCTGTATTTCCCGGACGGGATTGCCGGAATAAAGGCGTGCCCGAAGGGCGCGCTGTGCATAGTCCCGTTCAGCGACGAGGCGGTGGAAGCCGCGCGGGAAGCGGGAGTGCGCTTTTCGGTTGAAACGCCGAGGGTGGTTTTCGACTCCGAGATATTGCCGGTGAAGTCCAGGATGGATGGATACAGGGACAGGGGCGCGTCCGCGTTCGTGGTTTCCGAGCCTTCCCTGGCCTCTGCGATTCCGGGATTTCCGATAATAGTGAGCCAGTACGCGAACGTTTCAAACTCGCTTTCCGCGCTGGACTGGGCGGGGTTCGGGAACGTGGTCGGCGTGATAGCGTCCATAGAGGTTCCCGGAGGGGCCGCGTCCGCGCTCGGCTTTTCCCCTTATACGGGGCCGGAGCTGGAAGTGATGGTTTCGGAGAACGACCTGTTCAGGGAGCACGAACTCAAGGGCGCAAGGGAATATCATTTGGTGGACCCGAGGGGAAACAGGTTCAGGGTTGAGGAGATGCACGGCCGCACGGTGGTGCTAAAGAGGCTGAAAGCCGGAGTATGAATGGCCGGAGGCAATGGGAGCATGGCGAAAACGCTTTCGGACAATGAAATCATGCGCGAGCCGGGAATATGCGGGGAGGCGCTCAGGCGGTTCAAGAAAGGGGGTGAGCGCAAAAATGCGGTCCTGGCAAAGGAACTGGAAACAACGCGCCTATTGAAAGAATAAATCCTGAAGGTCCTTGGGCAGCTTTACTGCATTGGTCTTCCCGAAGGACTCCTTCTCCATAATTCCCTTTTCCACCATCTTGTCTATTATGCGGTGCGCTTTCACTTTCCCGATGCCTTCTATATAAGATATTTCGGACTGGAGCGCCTTGCCCTTGTTGTCTATCATCTTTTCAAATACCTTGCGCTCGTCCGGGTCCAGGAGCCTGTAAAGCGCCTTGAAATTCAGGGGTTTCTGCGCCGCTTGCTGGGGCTTCCTTTCGGAGAGGAAGTAGAACGCAGCTGCGCCGATTCCCATTCCCGCAAGCAGCACGAGCGGAACGGACTTTATCAGGTTGTTCGCGAATATCTCGTGCTCGCACTGCCCGTTCACCGTGCAAACCTGCGGCTCCACCGCGGTGAGCGCGAGAGGTATCCCGTAAATGAGCGCCACGAGGAGCAGCACGCCCCCAATTGATAGGATCAGCCTTGTGTTTTTCGGAAATTCCATACGGATTTGTCCCGTTGCATGTATATAAGCATTTCCCAACGCGGGGTTTCGGTTTCCGGAAAAAACGCATTGGTTTCACTTTTTGAAACCGTGGTTGCGCAAACCAATATATATTGTTTCAGCAGTTGATTTTGCAGGTGATGATGTGGAAACAGCGAACGATGCTAACACCGGCGCGCAGGGCGCAGCCGGAAACAATTCACAGCAGGGCGGGCTCCCTATAGGAATGATAGTAATATTCGTGGCTGCTCTATTAGTGGGATTCGTGGCTGCGAATTCGGGATTCGGAATTCTCGGCCATGGAGGAACCGCAGGGGCGGGCTCGTGCGGAGGCCATAATACTGCGCTTGGTGCGCCTGCAACGGCGTCTGCGGGCAGCGGGGCTGCATTGACAGGCGGTGCTGGAAACAGTACGGACGACAGCGGCATACAGACAATATACATGACCCTGGATAGCAGCGGATGGTCGCCGAACAGCTTCGTGCTGAAGAACAACGTGAAAACCAGGTGGATAATAAACGCGACGTATGTCCGAAGCTGCGATAACGAGATAATAATGGACGGTTATGGAATTGACGTGAAGGCACATCTTGGAGAGAATATAGTGGAATTCACCCCGAACGCCACGGGCGTCATAACGTGGCACTGCCCCATGAACATGTACCGTGGCACGTTCGTGGTCGTGAACGACCCGAACAACCAGAGCGAGATAGCGAGCGCCTCGGCTTCCGCTCCTGCGGTGAAAAAGAGCGGAGGGTGCGGATGCGGCATGATGGGCGGAGGCTCCGGAAGTTGCGGCAGGTGATTTCATGAAAGAGGTTACCATCAAGACTTCCGGGATGACCTGCACCTCGTGCGAGAAAGCCATAATCAGGGCCCTCCTCAAGGTGGACGGAATCACGGAGGCGAGGGCCGATTACGTCACTGAAACCACGAAAGTGAAATATGACGAAAGCAAGGTGGACATAGCCAAGATGAAGGAGGCGGTGGAAGGCGCAGGCTACGATTTCGGAGGGGAAGCTAAGGAATCCAAGAATGGGAAAAAGAAAGGCGGATGGAAACTGCCGTTCTTCGGATGAAACGGTGAAAAAATGGAGGAAACACAGGCCAGGGAGCGAACGCAGGATGCGCATGGGGAAAAACAAGATGCGAACAAATCCAGCATCCAGTTCGGGCTCATATTCATGTTCCTGGGCATAGTGCTGATATCGTTCATATACTTTGCATATGGCAAGAACGCGGAGGCGGTTTCGCTCAGCGGGAATGTCGCGTTGCCTGTGCTTTTCCTGTTCGGGCTCGTCACCGGCCTGCACTGCATAGGCATGTGCGGCAGTTTCGTAATCGCGTATTCTACCAAGAACGAGAAAGACGGGAAAACCGATGCATTCTCCCACCTCAAATACGGCGGGGGCAAGTTGATATCGTACACGCTCATAGGAGGGATATTCGGGTTCGTAGGGTCGCTGATAGCGTTCACTCCTGAAATAAGAGGCGCCATAGGCATATTGGCCGGGATATTCCTGTTAATATACGGGCTCAACATGCTAAACATATTTCCCGCCCTCAGGAAACTTCAGCTGAGATTACCCTCCTTCGCAAGCATGGAGAGCACGCAGGGGAAAGGGCCCTTCGCCATAGGACTGGCGAACGGGCTCTTTCTCGCCTGCGGCCCATTGCAAGCGATGTACGTCTATGCCGCCGGAACTGGAAGCGTGACACAGGGCGCACTTGCACTCTTGGCATTCGGCGCTGGAACACTGCCGTTCATGCTGCTTTTCGGCTACAGCCTGAGCAGCCTGGCAAAATACCTGCACAAGATAATCAAGTTTTCAGGGGCTCTTGTAATAGTGCTCGGGCTCGTGATGGCCAACACGGGGCTGACCCTTCTGGGGCATGGGATAACCCTGATTCCGGGTGAGGCGGGAAACAGCACGATAACCAATTCTACGACCCAGAATGTCACTGAGCAGGTGCAAACCATAAAAATGACCGTGAATGATGCGCAATGGACGCCGGACACGTTCAACCTGCAGAAGGGAATAAAGGTGCACTGGGTAATAAACGCGGTGAAACTGGCATCGTGCGGAGGCGAAATGATATTTCCGAACTACGAGAAGTACATGCGCGTAGAGGGACAGCTGCCTTCATACGCATGGGTGGACGGGAGTACACTCCACATCAAGCCGAATCTCGGGGAGAACGTGCTGGAATTCACACCTATCGCTTCGGGCACCTGGACGTGGAGCTGTTGGATGGGCATGATTCCTGGAAGGTTCATAATCAACTGATTTTTTCCATTTTGTTTTTCATTTTACCCCATAAACAACCATTTTTAAATATATACAAGCCTAATTTTACGCATGCAGAGCCAGTTCGGAAACCAGCAAAAACCGGTTGTCCAGCCGGGCTCAGGCCTCAAGAACAGGGCGGTGCTGGTGCACGGAATAGACGGAAGGCCCAACGGCAGCTTCAGGCCGTGGCTGAGGGACGAGCTGGAGAAGAACGGATTTGAAGTCCTGATTCCCAAAATGCCCAATTCCTCAAAGCCGAGCCTTGCTTCATGGGTTGTCCGGCTCATGGAAAAGAAGGCGAGCTGGACCAAAATCTTTACATAGTGGGGCACAGCGGAGGAAGTGCTGCGGGCCTCGCCTACGTGCAGGCGCTTGAAACAGGAAATGGAATTGGAGGAATGCTGCTCGTGGCAGCGTGCTGCAAGCCGCTTTCCGCGGTGCGCAAGAGCTGGGATTTCTTTCCCAAGCACGGGAACGTGTTCGATTGGGAAATGATAAAAACAAATTGCGGCAAAGTCGCCGCGCTCCGGTCTGACAACGATAAACTGGTGCCGAGGGAGCATGCGGACGAGTTAAGGGAAAAATTGGGCGCGGAAATAATCGTGTGCGAGGGAATGGGCCATTTCCACACCGACGACGGGGCTGCGAGGCTTCCGGTCGCGAGGGACGTGCTGCTTGAATGGACCGGAATCAGAACCCGGCAATCATGGCCGTTAATTCCTCCAGGGTTTTCGCCTTAGCGATGGCGCCCCTGAACTGCGCGATGTTCGGCAGCGAACGGAACAATTCAAACGCCTTGAGCCGGCAGTCAAAAAGCTCGGCTGTGCCGTATTTGCCGGCGAGGGACACGTATTCTGCAAACACCTCTTTCTTTTTCTCCTTGGCGCCTGCCTCCTTTCCTTCAAAAATCAGCGGGTTGGAGATAGCGGCGCGCCCGACCATGAACGAGTCGCAGAACCCCTCCTTCACCAGTTTTTTCCCCTGCGCGAGGCTCTTGACGTCGCCGTTCCCTATTACCGGGATTTCTGATGACTCTTTTACGGTTTTGATTGCGCCCCAGTCCGCTGCTCCGGAATAGTATTGCTTCGCCGTCCTTCCGTGCACCACGAGGAAATCCGCCTCCTGCGCCGCCTCGGCAATCGCGATAGTTTTTTCCATGGTGGGGGCAAGCCTCATTTTCACCGAAATTGGGTAATTTGACCTTCGCAGCGCGGAAACGATTTTGCGCACTGTTTCGGGCTTGTCAAGAAGCGCTGCGCCTCCCCCTGTTCCGAACGCGTTGCGCGAGGGGCAGCCCGCATTCACGTCCAGCCATTTCACGTACGGGAAGTTTTCCCCAATCGCTTTCGCGGAGTGCAGGAATTCCAGAGGTTCCTTGCCGATTAGCTGGACGCCGAGGAATTTCTCCTCCTTGCCCATTTCCTTCTTCAATTTCTCCAGCCTTTGGTGGCTGCGTGTGAGCGCTGTGACTGAAACGAGCGGGACAATCGTGGCCTTGGCCCCGTGCTTCTGCGCGAGCATCCGAAACGGGAAGTTCGTGTACTCGTGCAGGGGCGCCAAATAGTGGGGACGCAGCTTCATCTCAACCACTCGGCGTTGCGCGCCAGCCTCCTTTTCCTCGCGTCATCAAGGGAAAGCCATACGTAGCCAAGGCCGTGCACAGGCTTCGCAGAGGCGTTCTTCGCGGTTATCTTGAATATGAGCGCCGGAATCCACAGCTTGCTTCTGCGCGAGCCCGAGTTGTGCCTGGTCTCGTGCATCACTTCGTGCACCTGCGCGTCTATCCCAAGCTGCGTGAGGAAAACGTCCGCGAGCGCGGGAACAGGGTTGGAGCCCTGGGAAATGAGCGCGTAGGGCAGCTCTATGGTTTCCACCCTGAGATTCCCTACTACGCGTTTTACGAAAAGGTACCTGCCGTTGTCCTCCAGCGCGCCCGCGACGAGCACCTGGGGCTTGGGCATAACTCGCATCCTCATATTGGCATATTGGAACGCAGCAGATTAAAACGGTTTTCAGTTTCCGGTTGCGGGTTCCGAACGCAAAACCCGGAACGCGAGGCCGCTTAACATTATAAAGAGGGGATTGAAAAAGCAGCTTTATGCGCGACATCATCCTTTTCATTTCCATCCTGCTCGCGTCCCTGTGGCTCTACTTCAGCGGGACGCTGGGGAATTTCATAATTTCGCTGGGCGACTTCATGAACCTCGGCGTCCTTGTTTCGGGCTTCTTCTACTCCGCAACGGTCACTTCGCCGCTCGCGCTCGCGATGTTCGCTGCATACGGGAAGACGATGAGCCCGCTGCGCATAGCGATGGCCGCAGGAGTGGGCGCGATGTTCGCGGACGTGATAATATTCCTCGGAATGGGCAAGGTCGCGGGCAGGGAATTCACGCTCGCCGGAAAAAGGATAACCGTGCCCAAGCCAAAGGACGGGGTGCAGAAGGCGCTGCTCACCGCATTAGGAATAGTGCTGGTCGCGCTCCCGTTCCCGAACGAAATAGCCGTCGTAGTATTGGGGATGAGCGGAATTCGGCTCAACAGGTTCATGCTGCTCGCCCTCGTGTCAAAAATAGCCGGGATATTCCTCGTCGCGTGGGCGCTCTCTTCCGCCTGAGCCTTATTTTATGTCGAAATACCAGCAGAGCTTTCCGCTCGCGTCCATTTCCTGCGGGCTCACGTAGGCGGCATCGCATATGAAGGCGCTGCCGGGAAGCTCCTCGAGGCTGCCGTTCATCGGGTTGAACTCGTGCAGCCAGTCCGAGTAAACGTCCGCGCTCCGATTCACCATTATCCAGTCGCAGCCGAATTCCCCGCGCCGGGAATCGGGCACGCGCATGTACTCGGTGTCGTTCTCCTCAATCAGCACCAGCCCGTCGCTCTGCGTCCTGAACTTGCCGTCCCTGATCTTTATGAAAACGGTCCCGTTCCAGGTCTGGACCGCGCACTCTAGCGGGACTCCGAGCGACAGCAGGCCGGAAAAATTCTGCACGATTATGTCCAGCCGCTTGATTTGTATGGGGCCGTTTTTGAGCTGTCCTGTTATGCAGCCCTGCGAAAGAAGGAGGAAAAGCGCGAAGAGCAGCAACGCATTTTTTTTCATCACGTTTTATTCGCACAGATACGTTTATATTGATTAATTCATATTCTAAAACGGAACCGGGAACGGCAGCCCATCGCACAGCATCAGGTGGTAATTCCATGGAGCGGGAAGTGGAACGCATAGTCAGGGACATCAAAAGCCTCAGGATACAGGGCGCGCGCAACGTTGCGCGCAGCGCGATAGAGGCGCTCATAATACAGGTCCAGAAATCAAGGGCCAAGACCAAGCCCGAATTGTATTCCGAGCTCTTGGAGGTCGGGGACGCGCTCGCAGGCTCGCGGCCCACCGAACCCATGATGAGGAACGCGATAAGCGACGCGGTCCGTTTCACGCTCATGCAGATAAAGACCCATCCGGCGCTGGACGTCAACGTGCTCAAGCGTGCGATAGTGAAGGAGGCCATTTCCTATTTCGACGAGATGGAGGGCAACCAGAAGAAAATCTGCGACTACGGCGCGCGGCTCATACCCGAGGGCGGAATCGTGGTGACGCACTGCCACAGCTCCACCGTGACCGGGATATTCAAGAGGGCAAAGGACATGGACAGGGAATTTTCCGTAATCGCCCTTGAGACGAGGCCGCGCTACCAGGGGCGGGTAACCGCAAAGGAGCTGGCGGACCACGGGATTAAGGCAACGCTCGCGGTGGACGGCGCCGTTAATCTGGTGATGAAGAAGGCGGACATGTGCATAGTGGGCGCGGACGCGATTACCTCCATGGGCGATTTGATAAACAAGGTCGGCACGTCCACGGTTGCGCACATAGCGCGCGAGCACGACGTGAGCTTCTACAGCTCAGCAGAGCTCTACAAGTACGACCCGCTCACGCTTTTCGGCAACCGCGAGCGCATAGAGGAGCGCGAAACAGCGGAAGTGTGGGAGGGCGCGCCTAGGAACGTGAAGGTGAGGAACCCGGCATTCGACGCCACCGCGTCGCGCTACATAAACGGGTACGTGACCGAGATGGGAGTCCTTCCGCCGCAGTCGCTCTGGAGCATAGCCACGCAGAGGCTCGGGCTCCAGATTGCGGGAATCTGAAATTTACAGGTGTTCATATGGCAAACGGGAATCCAAAATCAAGGAACGGAAAAGGCGGGAACGGCGCAGGGAACGGAAACGGAACCGTGAAGAAGAACGGCCACACGCTCCACCAGCCCGGCCAGACGGTGTATTACGAGAAGGAGCGCAAGAAGGTGGACGTCTGGAGGATAAAGCCGTACATCGCGCAGGCGAGGAAAATCAACATCTACACCGGGAAGAAGATAGTGGTGCTCAACAAGCGCGAGGCCCAGCAGAACGACATCTACCCCGGGTACAGGGAAATAATCCGCTTCAAGGGAAAGGAGACCGCGGTGGTGGTGGACGTTGCAGGAGACGAGGTCGTCAAGCCCGGCGAAGTGGGCGTGTTCAGGGACGTGGGCGACGAGATGGAGATTAGCGAGAACGACATCATTGAAATGGTGCACCTCAACCGCCCCGCGTCGCTCGAATACATAAAGAAGAAGATGGAGAACAAGGAGCTGGACCCGAACGAGATGGACACGATTATCAAGGACCTGATGGACAACCGGCTCGCGGAGGCGGAATTGGGCGCGTGGGTCTCCGGCATGTACATAAACGGGCTTTCCGACAACGAAGTGGTTTCGCTCACGAACAGCATAGTGAACAGCGGGGACAGGCTCGTGATAGGAAAGAGCCCGATTGCGGACAAGCACTGCATCGGAGGCGTGGCGGGCAACAGGACCACCATGGTCGCGGTGCCCATAATCGCGGCCGCGGGAATATACATACCCAAGACGTCCAGCAGGGCGATAACCAGCCCTGCCGGCACTGCGGACACGATGGTCAGCACAGGGCGATTGAAACGCCGAATAGCACGCACTTCGCCAAAATCGAGTGCAATTACGCGCCCAACCAGGCGCATGAACTCGTGCAG
>JAKANX010000136.1 GCA_021823425.1 Microcaldota archaeon | reverse complement strand
CCGCTGAGCATGCCATGCTCAGCGGGTCGTTGCGCTTGAGGTCGAGGGACTTCACCCATCCGATGGGAAGTGTGACCGCGTATGAAGAACCTCCGACTGATTGCAGCTTTCTTATCTCCATTAGAGCACCTCTATATATTTTACAGGTATTACTATATAACTCGTATTTTATCTACATAAACTATTTATAATAAGAGGTAAACTTCTCTCCGTGGCTTTAGGGAGCCGCAAAAATCTAAAAAGAGGTGTGACATGAAAAACCTGACAATAAGGACAAAAAGCCGGCCGTGGCTCATTTCGGACATAATAACCGTGCTGTCCGGCGAGGGCATAAACATAATGAGCATAGACCTCGACGCCTCCGAGACAAGGGCAACGATAACCGTTGCGGTCAAGGAGTACATGCAGGCCAAGGAAGCGCTGGGAAAGAACGGCTTCAGCGACATAATCGTGGGAAGGGGCGACCCCAATCCAGCGGCCTGCGGCACGACGTCTGCCCGGGGCGAAGTTATGGGGAAACGGGTCGTTGCATGGGCGCGAAGCTGAATATTTTCATGGACAAGGCCGGGACGTTTGCCGTGCGCGAAGGGCCCAAGGAATTTGCAAGGCTCCGTGATTCATACGGTTTCCGCACGCGCTTTATCGGCGAATGCTACGACACCTTGCTTTCGCTGAGGAACCGCGATTCAAGGGCAAGGGAAAAGTTGGAGACGCCGGATGCCATATGCAGCCAGATTGCGTCCAGTGCAGGAGAGCTGAAAAAGGCAAGGAACGATTACCTTGCTTCGAAGGGGAATGATGTGGAGCCTGCCCGCATCAGGGTTTTGGACAGGTGCAAGGGCGTGATGGCATCCTTTCTCGCAGGCTGCGCAACCGCAGGGTTCAGCAGGCGCGAAGTCGAGGAGTTCGTTTCCAATGCCCGGAGTTCTGAGCGGCACCACGGCGACCATGCGCGCGAGCTTCTTGGTTCCATTTCCAGATTCGCCAATTCGCTTAAAATCGACCGGGTTCGGGAAGCCGGGAGAAGCGCAGTAGCGGTTTTAAAGAACCTTGCGGAGTTCATCTGAAATTGAAAACGCGGGTGCGTGATGCTTATGGACATTTTTCAAATAATCCTGCTCGGGCTTGTGCAAGGGATTACGGAGTGGATACCGATAAGCTCCAAGACCCAAGACACGTTCGTCTATCTCAAGCTGCTCGGCGGCGACCCTGCTTCCGTAGTGACCATCCTCCTTTACCTTCATATCGGGACGCTACTTGCGGCAACCATTTATTTCCGCAAGGAGATAATTTCGCTTGCGCAGGAGTTTTTGCGCAGGCCAACTGACGTGCAGGCGCATGCGAACGGGAAAATCGGATTCCTTGTAGCCGCGCTCATCGGCACAGGCATTATCGGCGTTCCGCTTCTCCTCATTGAAAAGAAGTTCCTGCCGTCCCTTGATGCGAGCGCGCTTCTTGCGGTTATGGGAGCAGGCCTGATCGTCACGGGCGTGCTTCTTCTCAAGCAGAAAGGGGCGAACGCGCGCGCCGCGGAAAGCGCGGACTGGAAAGACGGAATTTTCACCGGGCTTCTCCAAGGGCTCAGCGTGCTCCCTGGCGTCTCGCGTGCAGGAACAAGCACGACCGGGCTGATTTGGCGGGGCTTCGACAGCGGGAGCAGCTTCAACCTGAGCTTCCTGCTCAGCATACCTACCGTGGTTTTCGCCGAAATCGTATTTTACGTCGGGGGCGGGGTGGCGGCATTCCCAGTGACCGACGGAATCCTGTTGGCGCTCTCAAGCTTCGTTTTCGGATATCTGACCTTGGACATAATATTGAAACTGGTGAAAAAAGTCAATTTGGCCTACGTGGCATTCGCGCTCGGCATCATCATGGCAGCGGCGGGCTTGTTCGGGGCAGGCTGATGAAATTCCACGCTAGGCTTCCAGCATGTGCGCATAGCGCTGGTGCTCCTTTCCGAGCTTGTGCTCTCCCATCACGCGCCTGAATCGTGCGAACGGGTCCTCGCTTGCGTCCTGGCTCTCGTGAGGATGCGATTTCTCCGCGTATAAAAGCCACAGGAATGCCTGCCCGTTTTCTATGAGGGGCGTGACTGTCCTTGGCACCAGCACGCCCGAGGGCGTGAGCTGGCATTCTTCCACGAGCCGGGCGAAATCGCGCATTTCTGCCTCCCTGCCAAGTTTCATGAGCCTCAGCTCTATCATGACCATGAAATAGAACAGGTCCGGCTTGGCCGAACCCACCCGCTTCATCGCCTTCCCGTTTTCGCCGTGCCTCAGTTCCGCCATTAGCCTCGCGTCTATGATCCGGTGGGTTTCAGGGTGGCACTTGTCCTCGAGCGGAATGTAGTTGAGGAAGTAGTTCTTGCCCTGGTAGAAGCGGGGCCTTATATGATGGATGCCGAGGTTGTCCCTGTTCTTCTGCTGCCTCGGCCTTTCGCCGCAGCAGTAGCAGTGCCTTCCCCATATCTTGTACGCGAGGTTCCGCGAGCCTATCGCCTTCAGGCTTTCGGGGCTATGGAGGGCCTTCATGCACCCGCCCTCATCCCGCATCATGCTGCTTCGGGGCGTCCATCCTTATGGCGCGCACCTCCACAATCTGGGACACGGCATGGCCGTTGATTTCGTCGTTCAGCGGCAATCTCCGGTTTTCCGGGAAAAGCCTCTGGTAATGGAACGTGGAGTGGGCGTGCGGGAAAACGAGCAGTTCGTCTAGTGCCGCGAGCTGGGCGTTGAACTCCAGCATCCTGCGCGCCACCAAACTCGCCAT
>JAKANX010000135.1 GCA_021823425.1 Microcaldota archaeon | reverse complement strand
TTTCCGTTTCCGCTCATGCGGGGAAGGGTGATGTCAATCTGGCCAGCCTTGAGCGCGTCCGCGGCCCTGTACGCGAGCACCGCGGCCCTGCGCAGATATTCCAGGTCCAAATCAGCCTTCTTTCCCAGCCCGATTATTATCGCGGTCCTGCCGTTCTCCTGCAGGGACGCGGCTTGGAGCAGCTTCCCCTCGAAGGATTTGCTCTTCACGAGCTTGTCGTAACGCGATTTTCCCGCGGGCCCGAGGGAGATTTCCAGGTCGTCCTCGAACGCGAAGCCGACGCCGAAATCGGCGTAATTCGCAAGGTTTGATTGTCCGCAGCCCAGTTCCATATTCTCACCGCAGATGGTTGCGGTTGCTAGGTTAAAAAACGTTAATATGGAATTAAACAGATGCTCAAACTCACTTTCCTAGGGACCTCCGCCTCGGTCCCGAGCGTGGAGCGCTCCATGCCGTCCATCGCGGTAAGGGGCAAGGAACTCTATCTGTGGGACTGCGGCGAGGGCGCGCAGAGGCAGATGATGAAATACAAGGTGGGCTTCGGGAGCGTGCGCGGGATATTCATAACGCACATGCACCTGGACCATTTCCTCGGGATTTACGGGCTCATAGAAACACTGAGGCTGTCGAACACGTTTTCGCAGAAGCTCGCCGTTTTCGCGCCGCGCAAGTTCGGGGACCTGCTGATAAGCAGGTGGGACTTCCTAGAGATAAACGAGATCAGGCAGGGGCTTCTGCTCAAGGATTCGGAAGCAGCGATTTCCGCTTTCAAGGTGCGGCACTCGGGCGAGAGCTTCGGGTTCGTGTACAAGGAGCACGACAAGCTCAAGTTTTACGAGGAGAAGGCGCACAGGCTCGGGCTCGCGGGCCCCATGTTCAGGGAAATACAGGAAAACGGGTTCGTGAAAATAGGGAGGAAAAGGGTGGAGCTTGAGGACGTGACATGGACGAAGACCGGGAGGAAAATCGTCTATACCGGCGACTGCCTTCCCTCGCGCTCCACGGTTGAGGCCGCAAAGGGCGCTGATTTGCTCATACACGACGCTACATTCGCCAACGAATTCCAGAAGGAGGCGGAAGAGAGGAACCACAGCACCGCGGAGCAGGCGGCGGAAGTCGCCAAGGAAGCCGGAGTGAAGCAACTGGCGCTCACGCACATCAGCGGAAGGTACAGGGACGCCGCGGAGCTGCTCAAGGAGGCGAGGGCGGTTTTCCCCAATACCATAGTCGCGGAGGACGGGCTCGGGCTCGAGATAACGCGGAAGGAGGATGAGTAGGGGAACCATTTTATAGAAGTAGAAGTCCAATCCGCGTATGAAGGAGGCAATCCTTTATTCCAAAAATGCGGACAAGTCCGTGAACTGCGCCCTGTGCAACAGGTTCTGCCACATCCCGGAAGGCGGAAGGGGATTTTGCGGGGTGAGGAAGAATATCGGCGGAAGCCTCTACTCGCTCAATTACGGAAAGGCCATCGCAGTGGCGATGGACCCGATTGAGAAAAAGCCGTTTTACCATTTCCAGCCCGGAACGCAAGCGCTCTCATTCGCAACCGTCGGGTGCAATTTCCGCTGCCTCTATTGCCAGAACTGGGACATCAGCCAGCACAGGGACAGCGTGGAGGGGCGGGACATCCTTCCCGAGGAGATGGTCAGGCTTGCGGTGCGGGATTCCGCGCAGGGAATCGCGTACACTTACACCGAGCCCACCATTTTCATGGAATACGCGCTGGACACCGCGAGGCTGGCGCGGGCGCGGGGGATGTACAACGTTTTCGTAACGAACGGGTACATGGGCCCTGCGGCGATAAACGGGATGAAGCCGCTTATTGACGCATCGCGAATTGATTTGAAGGGATTCAACCAGAAGATTTACACCGACGTGATGGGCAACGCGAAACTGGAGGCGGTCTTGCAGAACATAAAGGCGCTGCACAAAATAATGCACGTGGAAATAATCAACCTCGTGATTCCGGGCATGAACGATTCCTGGGACGAACTGCGCGCCCTGTCCAATTGGATAAGGAAGGTGGACAAAAACATACCCGTGCATTTCATCGGATTCTACCCTTCGTACAAGATGATGGGCGTGCCTGCGACCGCGCTGGAAACCCTCAGGAGGGCGAGGGAAATCGCTCTGGACGAGGGCCTGAGGTACGCTTACACGGGCAACAGGACTGATGCGGAGACGGAGAGCACTTTCTGTTACAACTGCAAAACGCTTCTCGTGAAGAGGTTCGGCTTCGAGGCCAGCGAAGTAAAAATCGGTAAGGACGCGAAATGCCCCGAATGCGGGAAAACGCAATACTTCGTAATGGATATCAGTAGATATTGGAAAAGAAAAATGTAAATCGTTTCTTTTGGGGGTGAAACCCTCAGCCCCTTTTCTTTTTGAAAGAAAAGGGGATATGGGGCGGGAAAAAGCAATACTTCGTAATGGACCTCGCCAGGCACTGGAAGCGGAAATTGTAGGAAAATCCTGTTTTTAGGTTTCAGGAATTAGGAAAACGTGTGATTTTTAGGCCCATCCCTATTCGGGTTCATGCCGGTTCAGCCCCGTTCACGCCAGCGATTTTATATCGTTCATGCTCCAGCGATTGCGGGTGATAGCATGGAGGTGGCATGGGGCATGGCGCTGCTTGCGATGTCCGCGGCAATCGCGCTGGCTCCGGTCCGAAGTGCCGTTCCTAATGGGAACGGCGCCCCGGCCAACAACCCGGGGGGATCGGGCAATAATGATAGGGAGTAAGAGGTGAAGGATATGAAGTCCATGAAGGCTGA
>JAKANX010000134.1 GCA_021823425.1 Microcaldota archaeon | reverse complement strand
GGCTGGGCTCGCCGCAATGTTGGAAACGCACGCGGATGAATTCAAGAGGGTGCGGGGGGAGAAACCAGCGCCGATTGGGGACGACGAGAAGGCGCGGCGCAGGAACGGGAAGAAAATGGTCAAGGAAGCCATAGCGACGGCTGAAAAAATCCTCTCGTTGAGCGCGCCTGTTAGGAGGAGGCTGGGCGAGGAGCTGGATTGCAACGCAACGGAGCTTTTCACGAAGGTGCTTGGTGGGCTCAGGGAACCGGGAGGCGCAATCCTGAGCTCCGAGGAATTCGACGGCATAACAGGCATGAAGGACGTGCTGAACGAAAAAGGAATGAAGGCTATCGCGGCGAAAATCACGCTTCAGGAGGCCGAAACGCTTGCATTGGTTGCCAAGGCCAAGCTAGGGTACGTCCGGGTAAAAATGTTTTAAAAAAAATAAAAAAAATCAGACGATTAGGCGCTCGCTCGTGAGCTTTCCGAAGGAAATGGGCTCGAACGGCTTGCCCGCGGTCCTTTTCTCTATTTCCGCAAGTATTTCCGCGAACGCGAGCTCCTTCTTTTCCCCGCTATCGCGCGAAGTGATTGCGAGCTTTCCGCTCTCCATTTCCTTGTCTCCGATAACGGCGAAGTACGGGCACCATTCTATTTCCGCGCCCCGGATTTTCTTTCCGAGCGTGTCGCCGCTGTCATCAACATCCACGCGAACCTTCCTCCCTTCGGATTCGGCCTTCTTCTGCAGCTCCTTGGCGTAAGCGAGGTGCTTCTCACCTATGGGTATGAGCCTGAGCTGGGTGGGCGCGAGCCAGAGCGGGTAGCTGCCCTTCTTCCCGTCCTTTATCTTCATGGCCTCGCTCTCCAAAAGCGCGTAAACCACGCGCTCGAGCGAGCCGCTGAGCGACGCGTGCAGGATGAAGGGGCGCTTCTTCCCGCCGGTCTCGTCCACGTAGCTTATGTCGTAGGTGTCCGCGTTCTCCACGTCAATTTGCACCGTGCCGAGCGTGCTGGCCTTTTCCATCACGTCTATGAAGTTGAACTCGAACTTCGTGATGAAGTACGCGTAGCGCTCCTGGAACAGCTCTATGAAAATCGGCTTCCCTATCTTTTTCACAAGAGAAACATACCAATCCTTGTTCTCGTTGAAAAAATCGTTTTGTGCGCGGAACGCGACCTCTATCAAATTGAAGCCGAGGTCCCTGTTCCATTCCAGCCCCTTTCCGAGCTGGCTCGCGAATTCCGAGCGCGCCTGCTCCATGCTCGCCGCCATGGTGTGCATGTCCGGCATCGTGAAGGCCCTGAGGCGCTTGAGCCCGGCCAATTCGCCACCCTGCTCCCTTCTAAAAGAATAGCGGGTGAGCTCGTACATCTTCATCGGAAGCTGCTTGTAGCTCATCACCGAGTCGTGGGAAATCAGGAACTGGCCGAAGCACGCGGCGAACCTGAGGAAGAACCTCTTCTCGTCCGAAATGACGACGTACTGCCTAGCCGGGAACCTGTTGAGGTATTTCTTCAGTGTCGGATGCTCGAAATCGTACATTATCGGCGTCTCCACTTCCAGCGCGCCGTAGCTGATGCAGAAATCGGAAACCGCGCGTTCCAATATCTTTTTCACCAAGCGGCCTTTCGGGTGCCACCTGAAATTCCCGGAGTCGCTGCCGGGCTCGTAGCCCACGAGTCCGTGCTCCCTCATCAACTTGATGTGAGGAGGCTCCACCTCGTAGCTCCTGACCTTCTTGGTCTCGTAGGTCATCATCTTCTTTAGCCACGGATAATTGGAGTAGTCGAACTTGTCCACGTCGTGCAGCGTGCCGTCCACGTCCAGAATCTGGAACCTGCTCTTCACTTTCTCCTCGCCCTTGAGGGAGGCTGAAACGACCTCCTCGACTTTAGCAGGCTGCGGGGAAACAGGGGCACCTTTTGCCTCGGATTCAAGCGCGGTGTGCAGCTCGCGCGAAAGTTCGCTGAGCGGGTGGCCCTTGCACTTGAGCGTGTAGCCCTTGTACCAGCCGAAGGGCGAGTGGTCCACGCTGTAGCCCATCGCCTTCACGTCGCTCTCAATCGCCTTGAGCGCCTCCATCGCGACTGCGGGCGATGAGGGCCTGGAAGTGAGATGAACCAACGGGTAAATGAGGATGTTCTGGGGCTTGACCTGCTTGGCTACCTTGTCTATTTCCGCGGCCGCCTTCTTTGCAATAGCGTTTATGTCCTCGTCGCCCTGCTCCACCGAAGTGAAGACCACGAGCACTTCGTCGTAGCGCTTCTTCTCCGGCTTCACCTCCTCGGCGCTCTTGATGGCTTTCTGCTTGGGCTCCACTTCCATGTAGTCCGCGTGTATCGTCATTATCCTCATGTTTTCACCCGGTTAATTTTGCCGAAAACATGAATTTTCGCCGGAATGCCGGCGAAATGTTCATGAATTCCACCTCTTTTTTGTGAATTAAATTCTATTGCGCTTCGCGCCTTCTTTTTATTAAATTTTTCTTCTTGCAAGAAAAATTTATTTTGAAAAAGGAACAAGGCTGTTTCTTTTCTTCCGCATCAGCGCCGACTTGCCGGGCGGGCGCTGAAAAATCAGTCTAGCAAGTAGTGGTGGTCCGCGCAGCTGCAAAATAGGTTGCTGGCCTGTTTTCCATGTTTTTTACTATGGAAAATAAGGTTTTTAATCCGCATGGAGAACCAGAAGCATGATGAGATTCGGGCCTGCGGGAATCCCTTTGCAGTGCGAAGCCAAAAGCACCATTGACGGAATTCGGTGCTGCAAGTCGCTCGGCCTTCTCGCGATGGAGATGGAATTCGTGCGCGGGGTGAAGATGGCGGACGGGACCGCGCGCGAGGCGGGCAAGGCTGCCAAGGCGCTGGACGTGAAGATTTCCT
>JAKANX010000133.1 GCA_021823425.1 Microcaldota archaeon | reverse complement strand
ATGGCGGAGAGCTTCGCGTAGTGGGAAGTGTCCTCCTGCAGGGAGCGGGGAGGGTTGGATGCAATCACGAGGAGCTTGGCGTTGCCGAGCAATGAGTACTTCACGCCGGTCTTGGCGCCGAACTCCACCTTTCCGGTCTCCACCGCGAGGCGGAGGGCGCGCGCGAGCGGGTTCTCCTTCTCCTTCCTGGACTTCCTTTTCTTCACGGCCTTTTTCTCCTTGCGCTTCTTGGGCTTGGCTTCTCCATCGCCCTCCTGCGGTACCTCGTCAGACGGAACGTCGGAATCCTCAGCGGGCGCCTCCTCGGCTTCCTCGGCCTCTGCTTCGGCGTCCTCCGCGGGCGCGAGCTCGTCCGCGCTCACTTCTAGAATCTCCTCCTTGTCCTTCTTTGATTTCTTAGCCATATGAATACACCTTTTGGTAGTTGCCAAATTGAACAGGAATTCCAAATTTGGGCGCACCATTTTTTATTTGTTTCACTCAACCTTCTCCTTCTTTTTCTTCTTGGGCATGCTGACCAGCAGCTTTATCCTGCCGGTCCCGATGGGCACCGTCTGCCCGACGATGATGTTCTCGGTCACGCCGACGAGCTTGTCGTCCTCGGCCTTCACGCTCGCGTTCACGAGGTGCTTTATCGTCTCCTCGAACGCCGCG
The DNA here is from genome assembly GCA_021823425.1 of Microcaldota archaeon. Classification (GTDB taxonomy): domain Archaea; phylum Micrarchaeota; class Micrarchaeia; order Anstonellales; family Bilamarchaeaceae; genus JAHJBR01. Next base: position 2,215 of record JAKANX010000133.1, on the reverse strand, counting down.
CGCCCGAGCACTCCGGCCTTCTGGCCCGACAGCCCGTGCCTGCCCACGCTCTTGACCATCCCCTCTGCGCAGAGCGCGTCGGAGACGAGCATGATGTGGCGCACGTCCACGTAGAGCTTTTGCATGTCCAGCACCTGCTTTATCTCGCGCAGCACCGCGTTCCTCGCGGCCTCTATGCCGAACACGGCCTCTATCATCTTGATGTTGTTCGTGTAAATTCTCTTCGGGTTCACCGCGGGGTGGCCCATTACTTCCACGATATTCGAGCCCGACGCGCGTATGAAGGTCTCGCCTCCCTCCTTCACTACGACCGCCCTCTTCACTCCCGGAACGCCCTTTATCAGCGCGTGCCTCAGCGAGTTCGTCAGCCTGCGGATGGAGCGCAGCGTGACTTCCGCGTCCTTCTTGCCCCTCGGCCCTATGATTATCTTCTTGTCCTCGTCCTTCACGTCTATGTCGAAGGCGCTTATCTTCTCCACTGCCTCGCGGAGCATCTTGAAGGTGACCTTGAGCTCCTTGGCGTCCTTCTCCACGAACCTGATGATGATTTTCTTGCGCTCCAAGTCGTCCGTCACATGGGCGACGTCCCTTATGGATACGCTCTCCAAATCATATGCGACGTCCTTGGCCTTCTCCTCGGTCTTGTAGTCGCTCTTGAGGTAGATGTCCATTATCGGCTTCTTCGGCGCCTTCTTGGCGTCCACTATTTCAATGAGCCTCGGAAGGCCAGTGGGCACGTGCTCGGCGACCCCCGCGTAGTGGAAGGTACGCATAGTCATCTGCGTGCCCGGCTCGCCTATGCTCTGCGCCGCGACTATGCCTACTGCCTCAAAGGGCGCGATTTGCGTTGTCGTTCTTTTCGTGATTGCCATTTTTTTCACCGTTCAACTATGCCGTGTCCACGTCGTCCTGCTTCGCCACGTCCGCTGCCTCGGTCTTGCTCGCGAGCATCGCGTCCTTCCCGTCCCCTCCGTAGAGGAACTGCACTATGGTGCCGTTGGCGTCCCTCACGGTCTTGTCTGGGTAGACTACCAAGTCCTGGAACGCGTTAATCAGCCTCCTCTGCATGTATCCGCTCCTCGCGGTACGGATGGCCGTGTTGACCAGCGATTCGCGTCCTCCCATGGAGTGGAGATAGAATTCATCGGGCTCAAGTCCCTTGCGGAACGAGCTGAAAACGAACCCGCGCTCCTTTGCCGAGAGTATCCCCGGGTAGTGGAACGGGAGGTTCCTCTTCCTGTATCCGCGGTTGGGCCTCTTGCTGCGCACCGCTTGCTGCGCGACGGCCGCGCTCATCTGGATTGCATTGAGCAGGCTTCCACGGGCCCCGATTTTGGCCATGATGATGGACGCGTTGCCTATTCCCAAATCGTCCTCAACCTGCTTGCCTATCTCCTCCCTTGTCTTGGAGGTGACCTGCATTATCATGCTCTCCAAAGTCTCTTTCAGGCTCATGCCCGGAGCGCGCTCTAGCGTCTTGTTCTTGAAGCGCATGATGAGGTTTTCCACCTCGCGGTTCATCTTGTCCTCTATCTCCTTGAGCTTCCCGTCCGCTTTCGGCGAGAGCGAGTAGCTCTTGAGCGAGACCGAAAGGCCGTTGCGCGTAATGACCGTTACGGCGACCTTGGTCACGTTGTCCATGAACTTGCGCGTCTCCGCTGCCCCGTATTGTATGAATATCTGCTCGAGCAGGTCGTTCTCGATTGCCTTGCTTTCGATGGTGCCCTTGAGGAGCTTGCCGTTCTTTATCACTATCTCCTCGCCCAGCTTCGAGTTGATTTTGGAGTTGAGGTCCTGCGGAAGGAGCTGCGAGAAAAGCAGCTTTCCGGAGTAGTTCTCCCCCTTGTCGGCCTTCGGAAGCTCGGTTATTCCCGCGATGTAGAGTATCCTTGCGGCCTCCTTGGCGGTGAATACGGCGTCGTCGCGCGTGAGGAAGAACAATCCCGAAACGTAGTCTTCCTGCGGCTTGATTATCGCGTGGCCGTGCCTTGGCGAGAGAATCTGGTCCTCGACCCTCATCAGTATCCTCGCTTCCGCCTGCGCCTCCGCTGTCTGGGGGATGTGCAGGTTCATTTCGTCGCCGTCGAAGTCCGCGTTGTACGGAGCCGTGACTGCGGGGTTGAGCCTGAACGTCTTGCCCGGGAGCACGGTTATTTCGTGCGCCATCATGCTTATCCTGTGCAGCGAGGGCTGCCTGTTGAACAGCGCGATATCG
>JAKANX010000132.1 GCA_021823425.1 Microcaldota archaeon | reverse complement strand
GTACTTGAAGAAGCTGAACAAGTCGCTCGTAATACTCTATTCCGGGGGCGAGAGCAAGGAGCTCATGAGCTTCGTGCTGCAGGTTTCGGATTACCACAAGGATTAGAGGACATCCGACCGTTTTCTGTTTCGGGCTCCGGGTTTCGTCCTGAACAAGGAAACCCCCGAAACGCAAAACTGAGAACCATTACGCGCCGGCTTCTGCAAGCTGCGCCGCCGCCAAAGAGGAGATTGAGCTTGAGAACGAGGGCGGAAGGTCGTCCGAGGAAAGCAGCACCAGGTGGACCAGGTTCTGCTTGCACATCGCCGCGAGCGCGTGCAAAAAGCGCGTCGTTGTCCGCTCGTCGTTGTAAATCAGAACCGAAGATAAGGAGTCAACGAAAAGGAACCTGAACTGGTGCATCTTGAGCGTGCGCGAGAGCACCACCATCACGCCTGTCAGGTCGCCGGGGTACGAGACGAAGAACGCGTTCTCCATTTCAGAGCCCTTCTCGCCCGTGTGCGAGGAAATGACGTCGAGGAACAGCATCCTGTTCTTGTGATCTATGCCCTTAAAGAGCTCGGCGAGCGAGGCGGCGGGCTTGTTGAACGTCACGTAGACGGCGTCGCCCTTCCTGCGCGTCAGGAAGGTTTCCATCACGACGGGCAGCCTTTTGGAGTAGTTTGCAGCGTCCATGGACAGCATGAACGTCGCGGGCGAGGCGGCCTCGCCCATGTTCAGCTCAAGCATCCTCTCCAGTTCCGACATTGCAATCGTCATCCATTACGGGCTCGCGAATATTAAATGCTTTCGCAATGAAGCCGAAAAAGCGCGTCGGCCGGTCCATGTTCCCGTGAAGGGCGAACAGGTAGTCCAGTCCGGCGGCGCGGGACAATGATGCGGTGAGGCGGAGCCCGAAGCCGGGCTGCGCTGCGAAGAATCTGCGCATGAGCGAGTGCGCGAGCATGTCGTTGGAGCACTCCTTCTTCCAGAGGCGCTCGTAGGTTTCAGGCGCGTGCGCCCACTCGCCGGCGAGGCGCGCGCCGGAAGTGCCGAAGACAACGCCTCCGCCCGAGGAGGATTTCACCTGGCCGGCCGCGTCGCCCACGAGCATTACGTTGAGGCCGCCAAGCCTTTGGGCGAATTTCCCCCTTTGCGAAATGGGAATTATCTTCCCTCTGGGCTTCTCCAACGGAGTTGCGCCCGCCTTCTGCATTATCGCCCGGAATCCGGAGGCCATGTGGTTCCTGCTGGTGGTTCCCATTCCCACTTCGGCCTCGTACTCGTCGTGCGGAATCACCCATCCGAAAAAGCCGGGAAAAAGCCCGTTGTCGTAAAATAGAGTCACGGTGGACGGGTCGCATTTCACTTTGGCCATCGCCTTGAGCGTGAACGCGTATTCCCCTATTTTGGGGAACTTGAAATGGCTTGCGGTCGCCGAAAGGGCGCCGTCTGCGCCGATTATTGTTTCGGGTTTTGTGTTCAGGGTTCCGGCGGAGTGGGAGAAGCGTTTCCCGTATTCCACTTTTGCGCCCTCCTCTTTTGCCCTTTGCGCAAGCGCGCAGTCGAACTCGGCGCGGTCTATCACCAATGCGGCCTCGGACTTGCGCCTTATCTCGAATTTTTCTCCAGCGAAATCGAACGCCGCGTTCGTAATCCGGTTTATCACGTGCGGGGAATAGTCAGCCACGTCCGTGAGGGATTCTAGCCCCTCTTTTGAGATGAGGCCGGAGCAGTGCTGGGGATAGCCGGAACGCCCGTGCTCCTCGAAAACGCGGACTTCGTGGCCCGCGCGCAGCGCCGAAACCGCTGCAACGCTGCCCGACGGCCCTGCGCCTACAACCGTGACTTTCATCGTGCATTTAAGGCGCAGCCAAGGTATAAAAACGGCTATCAAAATAGGGCTGAAATTCATCTTTAAAAACCTAATGATGAAAAAGAATATTGCTAATCATCAGCGGCCGTAGTCTAGAGCCCAGCTCGCATTCCATGCGTTCAGGGCGGACAACGGTAGGATACGGGATTGCCAATTCCGCGACCCGGGTTCAAACCCCGGCGGCCGCATTTTTCTGTTTTCAGTTTCCAGTTTTCGGTTTCGGGAATCGGGCTTTTTATAGGCCAACCATCAGAATTAATCCTGTTTTTGGGAGAGTGAGCCAACCTGGTATGCTGCCAGCTTTGGGAGCTGGTTATCCCGGTTCAAATCCGGGCTCTCCCATGCCAGCCCAAGGGGGCTCCGCCCCCTTAGTCCGACACCGTTTTCTTCGACGACTCAAAGAAAACACGGCGAAACAAAAGTTTCGTCGATCGCCCAAACCCCCGCCGTTTCATTTATATATTTCGGCAATATAGTATTTTCAGGTGCTTTTATGACGAAACATGTTTACGAGTGCGATTTGCAGAAGAAGAAGGACCTCACGGCTATTTTGGAAAAGGACCCCTATGCCGAGGACAGCTTCGCAAAGTCCGGCTACAAGACCAAGGAGGGCGCGATAATCGGCGAGGACAAGGCAAAGCTTTATGTATTCATTTCCGCGGACGACGCGTTCCTCAAGAAGGCCGAGGAGAAGCTCAAGGGAATCGCGGCGCGCGCAAAGGAAGAAGTGGAAAAAAGGGTTATTGCGCTCATAGAGAAGGAGGAGGAGAGCGCGACGAGCGGATTCGGGGATATATTTGGCTGAAGAAGGCACAATTGCGAAACAGGAAACCGGGAACGGAAAACAGATAACCAGCCGCGGCGTTCCCTCGGACGAGACTTTGTACCTTCCGGCGCACAACAGCGCGGAAATAAGGAGCTTCCAGGACAAGGACGAGAACATTTCAAGGAATTTGTGGAACCTAGAGGAGGTGGCCAATTTCGTGTTCTCCAAGAAATACCAGCCGAAATATTACGAAACCGCAGTAGGTTTCCTCAAGCTGCTC
>JAKANX010000131.1 GCA_021823425.1 Microcaldota archaeon | reverse complement strand
GCGGAATTCATCGTCCTTGCGACGAACGTTGACGGGGTCCTGGACGATTCGGGCAAGGTGATCCCCAAAATAACCGTAGCGAACTTTTCCGAAATTAGGAGGCATTTGAAAAAGGCGGAAAACGACGTTACGGGCGCGATGGAGGGCAAATTAAGGGAGATTCTCTCCCTTGACGCCCCCTCGTACATAGTGAATGCCGCAGCTCCGGAGCGCATAGTGGGCCTAATGCTCGGGAAAAGCGCGCTCTGCACGGAAGTTAGGAAGAAGTAGCTAAACGAACCTGACTCCTTCCCCGATTCCGCACTCCATTATCTTCATCACGCCGCTCAGTTCCGCGAGCGCCTTCCTTATTTCCGGCGCGTATCTGGCGATCGTGTATACGTGCGCGTTGGGCCCCGCATCAAAAGTGTATGCTGCCGCATACTTGCCGTGAGACTCGTTAAGTTCCCGGACAAGGCGCATTATCCGGAAAGAAGTTTCATTCAGGTATACGATGGGCGGCCAGCTGTCCAGCATCACCGCGTGCATGCTGTCGCTCTCCTGCATTATCACAGGCGCCATCGCCTCGAAGTCCCTCTCGCGCACCGCCCTGCGCACGAGCGCGAGCCTTTTTTCCACCGCCCCCAGCCGGGCAGCGAAAAGGGAGGACGTTTTCGCGCTAACCTTCATTCCCGCGGCAGAGCCGACCTTCTTCTCGTCCATGCTTGAAATCGCAATCACGTTCCGCAAGTCCCTCCATTTTCCGGGCGGCGAGAGCTGTTCCGCGTAGCAGTCGGTCCCGTCCTTCTTTTTTCCCGCCCTCCATTCCACGCACCCTCCGAAAATAGAGCGGGAAGCCGAGCCCGAGCCCCGCCTCGCGAGCATTGAAAGCTCCTTTTGGCCCAAATCAAGCCCCGCAGCTTTTGAGGCGGCGGCTGCAAGGGCTGCGAAACCCGACGCCGAGGATGCGAGGCCTGCCGACTTGGGGAACGTGTTTGAGGAAACGACCTTGGCCCGCGCGGTTATTCCAGCCTTCTTCCTCACCAAATCCAGAAAGGCTGAAACCCGGGCAGTCTCGTTGTCCTTTGCAGGAGCGCCGTCCAGCACCAGCCCGTCTTTTGCAAGCAGCCTGTCGAATTCCACCGTGGTCTTTGTGGAAAGCTGCCCGTCCATTGTAAATGAAATGGAGCTGTTGCTGGGAAGCACCAGCTTCTCGTCCCTCTGGCCCCAGTACTTGATTATCGCGATGTTGGAATTCGCGCTTGCGGTCGCCCTCATGATTGGATATCGGAAAAGCCATATAAATAGGTTTCAGCATCCTTACTACGGGATGACACAAGGTATTTCTGATGGCTTTTTCTTGCAAGCAAGAAAAACCCAGGAAAAAGAAGGGGCGAGGCCCACTTCAATTTCCCGGAGTGATGATTACAGAGTGTCTGAACGCAATCCGGAACTTCCTCGGAAGTTCTGGTGGCAGTCGCCGAATCGTCGGCGGATGAAAACACGAAACCGGGAACATCAAATGCAAAAAATAACTTGGCTCACCGCCCCGCTGCTTGAAAAGGTGATGCGCGAGGCCAAATCGCGCGGCGCCGGGGTTTTCAAAATCAGCTCCTTCACCAAAGGGGACAAGTTCAAGTCCCTAGTATTCACCGTGCTCTCGGCAAGGACCAAGGACGAAACCACGCTCGCGGCGTGTAAGAGGCTTTTCTCAAAATACAAGGGGGTGCGCGAGCTGGCGAACGCCGAACCAAAGGACGTGGAAAAGCTCCTTTACGGAGTGGGCTTCTTCACAGTGAAATCAAAGCACATAATCGCCCTCTCCCGCAGGCTGCTTGCGGATTTCAACGGCCGGGTGCCAGCGGACTTTGAAGCGCTTCTCTCGCTTCCCGGAGTGGGGCGCAAGACCGCGAACGTCGTATTGGCGCACGCCTTCGGGCTGCCCGCAATCGGGGTTGACGTGCACGTCCACAGGATTTCAAACCGGCTCGGGATAGTCCGAACGAAAAAACCGGAAGACACGGAGCGGAAGCTGGTGCAAATCGTGCCCGAATCCCTCCAGCCGGTTTTCAACATCGCGCTCGTCTCCCACGGCCAGACCACCTGCCTTCCCAGGACTCCTTTCTGCTCCCGCTGCGTTTTGTACGAATATTGCAGGCGCGCGGGCGTGGGGAAAAGCCTCTAGACCCCGAGGAACTGCGACTGGTCCTTCACAACGTTCAGTATTATGCTCGTGTTCGTCTTCTCCACGTGCTGCGTCGCCAGTATCTTCTTGATGAGCGAGGAAAGGTCGGCCCTGCTCTTGCACATCACGACCGCGATGGAGTCCTGCCCTCCAGTGACGTCGTACACCGATACTACTCCGGGAAGCCTGCTGATTTTCTCCTGCACGTCCAGCAGCTTCCCGTGCGATATGCTTATCTGCACGAGCGCCATGAACTCGTAGCCCAGCTTCAGGTGGTCCACGTTCGCCGAATAGCCCGTTATTATCCCGGCCCCCTCAATCCTCTTGAGCCTTTCTATGAACGAGGAGGGGCTTATGCCCAACTCCACTGCGAGTTCGCGCGCAGAGCGCCTGCAGTTCGCCTTCATTTCCGCTATTATCCTCTTGTCCGCATCGTCAAGTCCCGTTTGTCCGTTTTTCATCCTATCCACCCCTTATTCTGGAACAATTGCTGGAAATATTTATATCCTTTGCGTGCAAACGTTCGGCTTTTTCGCTGGAAAATTTAAATATAATGCTATTCCAAGGTTTTTTGGAAAACAAACGTTTAATGGTGGGACCTTGAATTCGCTAAAAACCGCAGCCCAGGGGGCAAAAGTCGCCTCAAAAGTGAACGTCGGCAACCTTTCCGGGGAATTCCCGTCGCGGGAATTCGCGTATGCAGGGACCACGCTGCAGAAAATCACCTCCGTAGCAAGGC
>JAKANX010000130.1 GCA_021823425.1 Microcaldota archaeon | reverse complement strand
AGGATGTCGCAGGCAGCATCGCGTTCGCGCCGTTCGCGTATTACGTGGCGGACGCGGCATGGAGGCAGATGGAGGCGAGGAGATATGCTTTTAGGAGTGAGCCTGGGCACTGAGACCAAAAGGAAGGTGCTCCACATTTTCAGCGGGGCGGTTTTCCTGGGGTTGCTGCTGCTCCTTGGCAGGACGAAGCTCGCGGCGCTGCTAATTGCGGTGCTGCTCGGCGGCCTCCTCATAATAAACCAGCTCATGCAGGGCAGGAAGCTCCCGATTACAGGGTGGTTCCTTGGCAATTTCGAGCGCCCGAAGGTGAGGTTCCCGGGCTACGCGACCGCGTGGTACGTTTCCGGGCTGCTGATTGCGGCGACCGCGCTGCACAACCAGGGCGAGATTGCCGCGGTCTTCTGCGCGCTCGCGTTCGGCGACGGGATGTCCGCGATTTTCGGGGAGAGGGGGAAACTCAGGCTGCCCTACAACAAGGAGAAAACATTGGAGGGGATGGGCGCGTTCTTTTTGGGCGCGCTGGCGGCGCTTCCGTTCGTGGGCTGGATAGCCGTGCCGTTTGCGCTCGTTGCAGCGGTGTTCGAGAGCCTGCCGCTGGGGATAGACGACAACTTCACCGTCCCGATTTTCGGCGTTGCGTTCTTCCTGGCCTTTTAGCCCTGCGCCGCGGATGGGGCGGCCAGGGGTTCTGCGTTTGGCGCGGAACCGGGGCTCGGAACGGGAAACCGCAAAATAAAGCAGGCCGGAAAACCGGGAAGAAAAATATTGCCAAGGGGGAAATTCGAATTCCCGGCCTCTAGATTTCTCAAAGATGAGAGATTAGGGGGCTTTTCGCCGGATTGCCGGCGAAACGGACCCCCGGATTTCTCAATCCAGAGTGCTTGAAGCACCGTTTTTTGTCATCGCCCCGGGGGGCTCATAACTCACATAAAGGTTATATGAGTCTAGCGCTCTAGCCAACTGAGCTACCTTGGCATGCTACAGCATGCCGAGGTGTTTTCGGCGCGGCGCCGAAACGCACCTTGGCATAATGAAAAGTAGCATTATCTAATAGGGAAAAACGGTTTTTAAAACGCTCACACGCGCACGATTTCCGCGCCGAATTCGCTTGCGAGATTCTCCACCTTCGCCCTCTGCTCCGCGTTCACGCCCTTCTTGTCCAGCATTATCGCCTTGGGCTGCTCCACGTTCCTTTCCAGAGCCTGCCTGAACGTGTCCTCCGCAAGCGAGTCGGCGCGGTACTTGGGGAGCATGTGGCCGAACGCCATGCCCTTTTCCAGCGCGCATTTGGTGAATACGGGCGCGTAATGCCCGCCTCCGATTCCGAAATAGCTTTCGCAGCTTTCGTTGAAATCAAGGAGCGCGAAAACGGATTCCGCGATTATTTTCGCCGCAAGGGGGTTCTTCCACTCGCCCGCGGAGCTGCCGATTTCCAAAAATATTATCGGCTTGCCCGGTGCCTGCCCTGAACCCGAAACGGGGAACCGGGAACTGCCAGGTGCTCCCCATGGGGTGGGGCCGTGGTGGTCCACCTCGTAATTGACGTTGAAGCCGAGGCCGTATTTCTTGTTCTTCTCAAAGAGGGATGCGAGGAGGAAGCGCTGCCTGCTCGCAAATGAAATATTGAGGGTGCGCGGGCTTCCCCCGTGCTCTGCCGCGTCCCAGTTGCCGGGAATGTGCGCCGTCAGGCTTTGGAGCTTCATCTCGCTCTTGTGCGGGGAAAGGACGATGAAATAATCGCCTTCGTAGCTGGTGGGCACGTTCAGAGCACGATCGAATTTCGTGTCAATGAGCTTCGCGCTGCCGTACTTCCATTTCCCTTCCCCGTCGGGCTCAAACCCCATGGGAATCAGCTCCTTTGCCGCGTTGTGGGATGCGATGTTCTCATCTATTTCCGAACGCGAGGAGAAAAGAATTGCCGGCATCATAAGCGTTTTTAAGAGAGCCCAGGTTAATAATGAGTTATGGTGGACGGGCGGTTTGCGAGGAATATCGGCACAATCACGGGGGCGGAGCAGGCGAGGCTGGGCAGGGCTTGCGCGGGCGTTGTCGGGCTCGGGGGAATAGGCTCGCCCGCATTTGAATCGCTGGTGCGCGCGGGAATAGGAAACTTCGTAATTTTTGACAAGGACAGGTTTGAAAAGGGAAATTTCAACAGGCAGATTTACGCCAACGGGGAAACCGAGGGGAGGCCGAAGGCGGAAGTGGCGCGGGGGCGGGCGCTTGCGATAAACCCTTCGGCGAAGGTTGAGGCATGCTTGGCTCTGGACGGGCGGAGCGTGCGGAAGCTCAAGAGATGCGATATCGTCGTAGACGGAACGGACAACCTGGCAACGAGAAAGTTAGTTGCTGCGTTCTGCGGGAAGAACAAAATCCCATACGTTTTCTGCTCCGCCGGCGGGAGCACGGGCATGTGCGGCGTATTTTGCGGCGCGGATTTTTCCAAGGTGTTCGGGACGGCGAAGGAAATGCGGCGCAAGCACGTGATTGCGCCTGCGGCGATAACTGCGGGCGCGCTGTCCGCGGCGCAGGCGATTGCCGTCCTGCTCGGAAAGAAATTCGTGGAGGCTCCGGAATTCATATTCTTTGACTTGTTTTCCGAGCGGCTGCTTTGGAGGCAGAGGATTTGAAATGGTTTCCGCGACTTTGCTCATTGTCATAGCGGCAATAGCGGGATTCCTTTTCCCGCAGGCGGGCTGGCTCGCCAAGGATTACATGATAGTGCCGCTCTCGCTTTCCGTTTTTTTCTCGCTCGCGGCCGCCGGCGGGGATTTCGGATTGGGGCTGGGCCAGATGAGGAAGGGCCTGCTTTACAACTACATCGTGCTCCCCGCAGTGGGGCTTTGCTTCGCCTTTTTTATGCCGCCTGGGCTGAGGGACGGCATCATAATTTACACCATATTCCCGCCCGCTGTCGGA
>JAKANX010000129.1 GCA_021823425.1 Microcaldota archaeon | reverse complement strand
CTTCTCGTCCTTTATGTTGAAGAAGAAGCGCACGTTCGGCGAGAACAGCCCGTGGCCCGGAACCTGTATGTTGAGCTTCTTCACGGCCTCCCTTGCGGCTGTAATGACCTCATCCGGCTTCCTGAGCAGCCTGTCCGCTATGTCCACGTCGTATTTTTCAAGGTCCGTGTACGTGACCTGCAAACTTTTCTTTGCCGGATAGTGGGCGACAAGCTCGTTTATTTTCAGCTTGTAGCTTGATTCGAAGAAATCGCGGAACGCATCAACTAGGTTTGTAATGTCCTCTTTCATACTCGCACTACCGAACCCGGAACCCAAAACAGGGAACTGGTTTTGCCCCTCTCCCTAGGGGGAAATAATAGTGGAAGTAAGGCTTTTAATACCCGCTGCAAGTCCTGCTTTCCGCTGCCTTTTAGACGGTTTTTCAGAGAATCCTGCCCGTCGGAGCCAGCTCCAGCAGGGTTTTTGCCTCCCCGCTGACCTGCGCGTCCGGGAACTTCGCGAGCCTCCCTATCTTTTCCATGTAAATGTCCGCCAGCGCCCCGCCGTTGAGCACGTAGGACGCCGCAAGCCCGATTGCCGGCGAGAGCACTATCTCCTCCCCGGAATCCAGGTATTGCATCGCGATGCCGACGCCTTCGGAGGCGGGCATGCCGCGCTCCTTTCCTATTTCCGAGAAGAGTTCGGGCCGCGAATCCACGAGCTTGGTGAAAAGCGAGAGGCCATGCGCCTTTGACCCTATCGCGCCGCTTCCGACCCTCGGCATCCCCGTAAGCAGGGCATTTCCCATCTCGAGGCTTTCGTCCTTTCCGAGAACGAGCCCGGAATCAAGGAGCATATTGAGCGCCACATAAGACAGGTGCCTCACGTCGTCCGAAGCCGCGAACATCGCGGAAGAAAATGCGCGCGTGCTCGCGACCTGCAGCTCTCCCCTTGCCAGTATCCCCCTTGTTTTCCCGCACTCGTTGGACCACTTGAGCACGGAGTTCATTATCTGCGCCCTTCCAATGGGCTCGTGCATAGTCCCTATCGCCGAAAGCGCGGCAGAGAGCATGTCCGGCCTTGCCTTGAAAATAGAAACGTTCCTGAGCATCTCCCCGCGCTCGTTCGGATGCCTCGGAAACTTCAAAACCTGAGTTACGAATCCCGGACTTATTACGGTCATTCCAGCCCACCCTCTCATTTGCACTGTGTTTCTAACTGGACTAACCGTGTAAGTTTTATAAACCTTGATTTGCGCGTTTATGCCACAGGGCCGCGCGAATAAGCGTTTATATTTTTTCCCATGTTATTCAACGCATGGCAGACAAGGCAATCCTACTCATCATGGACGGGCTCGGGGACCTTCCTGTTCTCGGTTCCCAGTTTTCGGCTCCGGCAAACGCGAAACGCGCAACCGGAAACCGCCCTTTGACGCCGCTGCAGGCCGCCCGGAAACCGAATATGGACAAGCTCGCATCTGCCGGGATGCAGGGCCTCATGAGCACAATCAAGCGGGGGATAGTTCCGGGAAGCGACACCGCGCACCTCCAGCTCCTCGGCTACGGGCCTGAAAAATACTATCCCGGCAGGGGGCCGCTCGAAGCCTTGGGCGCAGGAATGAAGCTTATAGAGGGCGACGTCGCGTTCAGGGCGAACTTCGCCACAATTTCCGGGGACAGGATAACGGACAGGCGGGCAGGAAGGCTAGACTCCCAGGTGGCCAAGCAGCTGGAAAAAGAAGCGAACGTGCAGATGGAGAGCATCCAATTCATATTCAAGGCCACGAGCGAGCACCGCGGCGCCCTCGTGTTGAGGGGCGCCGGGCTCTCGGCGAACGTTTCGCCCACGGATCCGCACCACCTGGGCTTTTTGGAAACCAGCAGGCCCCTGGACCCGGGCGAGGGCGCGAGGAAGACCTCCGATGCGATAAACGAGTTCACGAAAACCGTGGCTGCGAGGCTGGAAGCTAGCCCGATAAACGCGGAGCGCAAAAAGAAGGGCATGCTTCCCGCAAACGCCATCCTTGTAAGGGGCGGCGGCATGTACAAGCCCGTGCCTCAATTCAGCGAAATGCACGGCATAAGCGGCGCGTGCGTCGCAGGGGGCGCCCTGTACAAGGGGGTTTCGCGTTTCGTGGGCATGGACGTTCTGGACGTGAAAGGCGCAACAGGCACCAAATCAACTGACCTTAGGGCAAAGGGCAGGGCGGCGCTTGAGGCGCTGAAAACCCACGACTTCGTGTTCGTGCACGTGAAGGCGACGGACAGCTTCTCGCACGACGGCGACGCCAAGGGCAAAGCAGATTTCATTTCCAAGGTGGACAAGGAGCTCATTCCGGTTCTCGCAAAAAGCGGAGCTGCCCTGATAATCACGGGCGACCATTCCACAGTGTGCGCGCGCAAGGACCACACCGGCTACGAGGTCCCGATTCTCGCATGCGAGGAAGGGGGAAGGAGCGACGGCCAAATGAAGTTTGACGAAATCAGCGCGATGCGGGGCGGCCTCGGCCACGTGAGGGGAAAGGACGTGATGCCCGTTATCCTCAACATGATAGGAAAAGCGCGGATGTACGGCAGCTAGAATAATTCCCTGTTGCGCTTGGGCCTTACGGGCCCGGCAACCGCCCTTTGGTAAGCCCTGATGAATTCAAGGCACGCCCGTTCCTCATCCGAGGGGCGGTGCAGGCCCTTCACGAATTCGGCGAGCAAATCAAGTTTCTTGGCCAGGCCCGCGTCGAAATAAGGGTATTTGCTGCTTGCCTTGGCCGCAGAAATCAGCTCGAACAGGTCCGGCTCCCTGCCGTTGGGCGTTTTAACGTACCCGGAAAATATTTCTGACATCACTTCCCCATACTTCCGGGAAACCCCGCTCATCGGATGCTCCATTGCGTAATTATTCACTATGCTGAGGAAATCATCGTCTAGGGAACCGAAAAAGCGCTCAAGCGCCAGCTTCCTTTTGGATGCTCC
>JAKANX010000024.1 GCA_021823425.1 Microcaldota archaeon | reverse complement strand
CTTCTATTCGCGACTGGGTGTGCGGCGCGTTCGTGCGCGGGTCTATCGTCTCCCTCATCAATATCGTGACTACCTGCCTGTATTTCTCCTCGGTCTTCTTCCTCTTCTGCTCCGTGGTGAGCTGCAGGTTGCCCTTTCTCAGAATTATTTCCAGTATCGCCATCACGTCCGTGGTGCCGAAGGCCTTCTGCACGTCCTGCGCCTTTGCCTTCTCCGCCTTCTTTGCGTCCGCGTACACCTCATCTACGACGAGGATGTTCTTCACGTCCGGCTTGCGCCCTTCCTTGAACATGTTCGCCATGTCCGGGTCCACGTACATTTCATACGTCTTGCCCTCTATGGTGATGTCCGCGATTATGGCCTTGTCAAGAGTAGTCATCCGCCCACCGCACCACATACTCGCGTTAGACCTTTAAACTTATCCTGGTCCGCTCAATTATAAAAACACTATCGCCCATAATGATGTACTGCTTTTGGGCGATAGGGCTCATGCAGCTCATGCCTGAAACAGCCGAAGGCATGGGGGGTGGACCCGTACGACCCGAGGCAGAGCATAGACGGAGGCTCCAGGCACCTGAGCCGCCTTCTCCGGCGCTTCGGCAACCTTGAATACGCGCTCGTTGCCTACAACTGGGGCGAGAAGAACGCGGAGAAGTACGCGAACGGGGAAACGGAGCTCGTGGGCGAGACCGCCGAATACCTTGGAAGAATAAGGCGGCACTACCCCTTCTGAGCCCCCAGAATAGTTTAAAAACATATCTCTACATCATCCAATAACAAATCCGTCAGTCGGCGTTCCGACTGACAGCTTTTGAAAACACAGTTTTCAAAATCCGTTAGGACCACTCATCTGAGAGTGGGAGGACGATTTATATGGACAAGAAAAAGATGGCCGAAGGCATCAGCAAGGTGCTCGAGGAGAAAGGGAAGAGGAAGTTCAAGCAGAGCGTTGAGATGATTTTCAACTTCCGCAGCATAGACTTCTCAAAGTCTGAAAACAGGCTCAACCTGGACATAGCGCTTCCCAAGGGCAAGGGCGCCAAGGCGCCCAAGATAGCTGTAGTCGGGGACGAGAGCGTCATCAACGAGGCAAAGAAGGCCGGGGCAGACCTCACGATACTTCCGGCGGAGATTCCCGCGTACACTTCCAAGGAGAAGCTCGCGCTCCTTGCAAACGAATACTCGCTTCTCGCGCAGCCCAACCAGATGGCCGCGATAGCAAAGAACCTGGGGCAATACCTCGGTCCTAGGGGAAAGCTGCCCAAGCCGCTCGTGGGCAACGTCAAGGAGGCGATAGAGAAGGCCAAGAAGAGCGTCAGGATTGCGTCCAAGGGCAAGTACCTTCCCACGGCGCAGGCGTTCATCGGCACCGAGGACATGGACTCCGCGGACATAACGGACAACGCGGAAGCTGTGTACGAGGCGATAAAGGGGAAAATCGCAGAGGGCAACATCAAGTCGGTCTACATGAAGCTGACCATGGGCAAGCCCGTAAAGATTGCATAACGTGATTCTCATGAAGAAAGAAACCAAAGTTGAACACAAGAAGGAAAGGGCCTCCATAGCGAGGAAGAAGCACGCGGTAGTTGACCTCGGCTCCAAGGCCAAGGGCTACCCGACGCTCGCGGTCATCACGCTGAGGAACCTGCCCGACGACCTTTTGCAGTCCTCCAAGAAGAAGCTCAGGGAGGCGGACGACACCTACGTGAAGGTTTCCAAGCTCACGGTGCTCAAGAGGGTATTGGAGAACGCGGGACTGAAGGCCCAGGCGGACAAGATACTGGACCCCTCGGCGCTGATACTCACGAAGCACAGCGCGTACGCGCTCAACTCGTTCTTCAGGAGGAACAGGAAGAAGGTCGCGGCAAAGGCCGGCCAGGTGGCGCCTTACGAGATAATGGTGCATGCCGGCGACACGGACCTTCCTCCCGGGCCAGCGCTCTCGGAATTGAAGAACGCCGGAGTCAACGTGATGATAAAGGCAGGAAAGATTTCGGTCAACAAGGACTCCATAGTCGCGAAGCAGGGCGAGACCATAACCGCGCAGAAAGCGAAAGCGTTGCAGATGCTCGGCATACTCCCGTTCGAAGTGGGAGTGGAGATGGTGTTCGCCTACGACGGCAAGTACGTTTACGGCAGCGAGATTCTCGCGATTGACGACGAGAAGTTCAAGACCGACGTATTGCAGGCGGCGCGCGACGCGATGAACATGTCCATCAATGCAGGCATATACACTTCTGGCTCAATAGAGCAGCTTCTCACCTCTGCGATAAGGCAGGGGATGGCTCTGTCCAGCCTGAACAAGGAAAAGGCCCCGGAGGCAGCGGCCCCGGCGCAATGAAAAACTTAAGGTGAAAACATGACGAAAGTAGACCCATATTTGCATGCGGTCCTGCTCCTCCACGGGGCAGGAAAGGAAGTCAGCGAGGCTTCCATAGTGTCCGTGCTCAAGTCCGCCGGCGTAGAGGCTGACGGCGCCAAGGCGAAATTCCTCGCCGAGGCCGTAAAGGGCGCGAACATGGAGGACCTCCTCAAGAACGCGATGACGGTTGCCGCGGCACCTGCTGCTGGCGCTGCGCCCGCGAAGGAGGAGAAACCCCCTGAAGACACCGCCAAGAAGGAGGAGCAGGCCGCAGAAGGCCTTGCCAACCTGTTTGGCTGATTTTTCCCTTTCTTTTCTTTATTTTATTTTCTATTTTCCTATTTTTCTAATTCGCCAGCAGCATGAGCGTCGGCACTATTATCCCGCCCATCATCATCGTCCTTTCCACGTTCAGCCGGATTGTAATGAATCCGATGAGCGAGGCGGTTGCGAACACCGCGACCCCCCAAGGGCCGTCAATCAAAAACACGACGAGCAGGAGATAGGCCGCGAGTATCTTGTTGAATTGCGAAAAATCCAAGCCTGCGAGCAGCGCGACCTTCTTCCTGAGCAAGTATACGGCGAGCCCCGCAATCCCGATTCCGATTATGAAATAAAGCAGCAGCGTTCCCATGTTCTGCCCGATGTCCAGCACGCTTCCCAGATTTACTATTACGCCGTGCCTCGCCTTTTCTATTGACGCGCTGCTCGCGAGCGCGAACACGAACTGCCCCACGTTTATCGCCGCCACTGCCGCAAGGTAATTCTCCGTCTCCATGGCGATGAAAACCGAGGCAAGCGCTGCAACCTGCGCGGGAGAGCTCATCGCAGGCACGAGGTTCGCGAGGCCGCCCAGGAGCATTCCGAGGAGGGCGAACTTCAGCACCCCGTACCCCATTTTCCCGTCCTTTTGCGCAGGAATTCCGGATTTCCGGTAATTGAGGATGGCGCCCATCGCGAAAAATCCGGAAAAGAGCGGAAGGAACGCGTCCTGCAAATCCAGATTGAGGGCGCGCGCCCCGAAGAACCCTGCAGCGAGGAAAATCAGCAGGGAATATGGCGGATTTTTCGTCCTCAGGACGAAAATTGCGGAAGCGAGCAGCAGTATGGGAAGGAGATATGGCTTCACAAGCGCGTACGCGGGCTGGTAGAACGTAAATGCGAGCGGAATGAGAAATACTGCGCCCACCGCGGCGGCGAGCGCTGCAACCACCGACGTTTTGAGCGCAAGCATCCCGTTTCCTTCGCGCACCATCCTCTGCCCCGGAAGCACGGAAACAGCGGTCTGCTCGTCAGGAATCCCGAAGAATATCGCTGGCACGCAGGAAAACACTATGTGCCCCGCGTACATTGAAACGATTAGCGCCGCCTTCTTCTCGTATCCGAGGTCCTGGAGCACGAGCATTGCGGAAATGAGATTAGGGTGCAATCCGGGGACGAGCCCGCTGATTGCACCGATTAGCAGCCCTATAAGGAAAAACAAAAGAAGCTCAATCATTCATACCTCGCAAATCAGACGCTCGCAAATCTTGGCCCTTATCTGCTCCGGCGTGAGCCTGAGCCTCGCGACGCCCGTTTCCACCGCCTTCTGCGCGACCGCGGTCGCAACGTTGACCGCCACCTCCCGATCGAACGGAAGCGGGACGATGTTCGTCTCGTTGAGCGCCTTCACGGTCTTTGCAAGGCCCTCGGCAGCTGCAATCATCATCGCGTGGTTTATCTCCTTTGCGCGCACGTCCAGCGTCCCGCGCATGAGGCCCGGGAACACGAGCACGTTGTTCACCTGGTTGGGGACGTCGCTCCTTCCCGTCGCGACGATTTTCGCGCCCGCGTCCTTTGCGTCCTGGTAGAGGATTTCGGAATTCGGGTTGCTCAGGGTAAAAACAATGGCGTTCTTGGCCATGCTCGCGACCATCTCCTTCTTGATTATGCCCGGGGCGGAAGCGGCAATCACTATGTCCGCGCCCTTCATCGCGTCCGCGAGCCCGCCCTTGCACTTCGGCTTGGAATTGTCCACGAACCATTTCTTGTAGGGCTCTATATCGTGCCTTGACTTGTCCAGCACTCCCTTGGAATCCAAAACCGTGATATTCTTCATCCCGTACTCAAGCATGAGTTCCATGATGCCCATTATCGCCGAGCCCGCGCCCACCAAAACGACTTGCGCGTCCTTGCCCTTGCCCGCCACCTTCATGGCGTTTATCAGGCCGCCGAGCACCACTATTCCCGTTCCGTGCCGATCGTCGTGGAACACCGGAATTCCCATGGTCTTTTTCAGCTCGTCGTAAATTTCAAATACCTTTGGGGTCTCTATGTCCTCGAGGTTTATCCCGCCGAACGAGGGCTCGAGCATCTGCGTAATCCTGATTATCTCGTCCTTGTCCGTTGTCTTGAGGGAAATCGGGACCGAATCCACCCCCCCGAAGCCGTTGAAGAGCGCGGACTTTCCCTCCATCACGGGGAGCCCTGCCTCGGGGCCTATGTTCCCCAACCCCAGAATCCTCGTCCCGTCGTTTATGACCGCGACGAAATTGTTCTTCATGGTGTAATCATATACGGTATCGGGCTTGTCCCTTATCTCCAGGCAAACTTTCGCGACGCCCGGCGTGTACGCGAGCGAGAGCGCCTCCTTGCTGTTGAGCGGCACCTTGCTCTTGACCTCTATCTTTCCCTTGTGCTTCCTGTGGAATTCGAGCGGGTCCATGAATAAATCACCTATTAAGGATGGTAAATGTGGTTTTGCCCGGCTCATTTTATAATCTCTGTGTTTGGCGCTTCACGCTTTGTTATATTCCCCACCGGGAGCGCGGAAACGATGGTTTATAATTTTGCGACGCGAATTGCAATTAGTGATTCTCATGAAGATAAAACAGGTCAGCGAAGCGATTTGGGAAATAGAGAAGGAGGGCACGATGAAGGTCCCCGCGCTCATTTTCGGCACCCAGAAAGTTATGGAGAAGATGAAGGGCGACAGGACGCTCATGCAATTGCAGAACGTCGCTTCCCTCGACGGGATAGTCAACAACGCGATGGTGATGCCCGACGGCCACGAGGGCTACGGATTTCCAATCGGAGGCGTCGCCGCGTTCGACGCGGACGAGGGGATAGTTTCCCCGGGCGGGATAGGTTATGACATAAACTGCGGAGTGCGCCTCGTGCGCACCGGCCTGGCTTTGGAGCAGGTGAAGCCGAAGGTGAAGCAGCTCGCGGACAAGCTCTTCACGAACGTCCCTTCCGGGGTTGGAAGCGAGGGAAAGCTCAGGCTTACCCACCAGGAGCTGGACAAAGTCGCGCTCGGAGGCACCGCGTGGGCAGTTGAAAACGGATACGGAAGGAAGGAGGACATAGAGCGCACCGAGGAATACGGGAGAATGGACGGCGCCGACCCCACTAAAGTTACGCCGACCGCAAAGGCGCGCGGAAAATCCCAGATAGGGACCTTGGGCGCGGGAAACCACTTTTTGGAAATCCAGCGCGTCGAGAAGATAATGAACGAATCGGTTGCAAAGTCCTTCGGGCTCGCCGAGAACGAGGTGGTTGTGATGATACACTGCGGCTCGCGCGGCTACGGGCACCAGATTTGCACCGACAACCTGGGAGGGATGCTGAACTACGCGAACAAGAACAACCTCTGGCTGCCTGACCGCGAACTCGTTTACGCTCCGATAAAATCCCGTGAAGCGCAGGACTACCTCGCGGGAATGAAGTGCGCAGTGAATTTCGCGTTCGCGAACAGGCAGATGATAATGCACTGGGTGCGCCAGAGCTTCGACGAGGTGCTCGGCAACGGCACGAGCGACAGCATGGACTTGGTTTACGACGTCGCGCACAACATCGCGAAAGTGGAGGAGCACGAAGTGGACGGCCAGAGGAAAAAGCTCATGGTGCACCGCAAGGGCGCGACGCGCGCGTTCCCGGCGGGAAGGCCTGAACTCCCTCCAATTTACAGGAACGTGGGCCAGCCCGTGATAATTCCCGGCTCCATGGGAACCTCCAGCTACGTTCTCGTGGGCAACCAGAAAGGCCTGAACATGAGCTGGGGCTCCACATGCCACGGCTCCGGAAGGGTGATGAGCAGAGGCGAGGCGATACGCACGCACAACCCGGACAAGGTCGTGAAGGACCTTGCGGACAAGGAGGGAATTTACATACGCGCCATGGACAGGAAAGTGATTTCCGAGGAGGCGCCGGACGCGTACAAGAACGTGGACGACGTCGTGGGAAGCGTCGCGGCCGCGGGAATTTCGGACATCGTCGCGCGCGTGAAGCCGATTGCGGTGGTGAAAGGATGATTCCTCCTTTTTTTCATTCCAAATAAATCCGCGCATGAATTCGCGGAAAATTTTCCGAAAGATGCGCAAATGCAAAAAAATACACGAACATATATATAGTTGCGACGCGTTCAATTTATACGGTGATTTCTAATGGCAGCGAAAAAGGCTAAGAAGAAAGGAAAGAAAAAGTAATCTAAGCCGAATTTTTGCTGCCTAAACGCAGCCTTCTTTTAAAAAACTTTCAAAATCACTGCTGCATTTCCGCTTCATCCGTCCGGTTCCACGGCCCCCCTGAGCAAACCTACGAGAAGCGCGTTCTGTGCGTGCATCCTGTTCTCCGCCTGGTTTTTGTGCACCGACTGCGGCCCGTCCATTACGCCCGCTGTGACTTCCTTGCCCCTGTAAGCGGGCATGTCGTGCATGAATATCGCGAATTTGTCCGCAAGCGCCATCAATTCCGCGTTGACCTGGTACCCGCCTTTCATGAGCAGTTCCAGCTTTTCCCTTATGTCCGGAAGGTCCTCCTGCCCCATGCTCACCCAGGTGTCCGTGTAAACGACGTCCACGCCGCGCACGGCCTCCTTCGGGTCCATGGTTATCAGCACGCGGGAGCCGCTCTCCTGCGCGAGCCTGTCCGCCCTTTCCACAATTGAATCCTGCGGAAGGTATCCCTTGGGCGAGGCGACATTTATGTTCATTCCCATGAGCGCGGCTCCGAGCAGGAGCGAATGGGTGACGTTGTTGTTTCCGTCTCCCAGGTATGCGAGCGTTATCCCGCCCAGCGTTTCCTTGCGTTCAAATATCGTCAGGAAATCCGCCAAAATCTGACAGGGGTGCTCCAAATCGGTAAGCGCGTTGATCACTGGTTTTTGCGAAAGCGCGGCGAATTTCAGCAAATCCTCGTGCTTGTAAAGCCTGAAAACCAGCGCATCGTAATACCTGTCCATGACTGCCAAGGTGTCCTCTATCGTCTCGCTTCTTCCCATCTGGAGCCCGCTGGTCTCCTTGTTGAGGTAAACGCCCTGCCCTCCGAGCTTGAATATCCCGTTCTCGAATGACATGCGAGTCCTCGTTGAATGCTTCTCGAAATAAAGCGCCGCGGTTTTCCGGTGCAGGTGGTTTGGAAAATCATCCTTGGACATTCTTCCCTTCATGTGCGAGGCGACGTCCATTATGGCGTGGAACTCCTCCCTGCTCAGGTCGGAGATTGAAAGCAGGTTCCTGCCCTTGAGCGCGCCGAGCTTCCCGTACGCCATATTTATGCGCAAATTGTCCGAAAGCCCGGGCTCCCCCTTCCCGAACGGCGCCTTGTGCAGATGAGTAGTGGTCATAAATGTATTTTGATTGGTTTAGTTTATAATATTGCTGTTTTTAATCCCTTTCAAAACTATTCGTATCATGCCCCTTGCAGAAGACACGGACCCGCGAATGATTCTAGGCAACATGGCGCAGAAAATAATCTCGGGCTTCAAGAGCTCGCCTATATCCGTAATTTCCATAATTATAGCCAACCTTTCCATCCTCATTGGCGTGCTTTTCCTCGGCTGGTCGCTTCCGGACATGGTTCTGCTCTACTGGTTCGAAAGCGCGATTATCGGCTTTTTCGTGATATTGAAAATAGCGTCGGCAAATGGGCCCTCGTTCACGCCGGCGAAAGCCGGCACGATAGTTTTCTTCCTCATCCATTACGGGATGTTCATGTTCGCGCACTTCATGGTGATTGCGGGGCTAATCCTCCCCCTGCTCTCCGGAGGCAACCCAGAAGCCTGGAATTTCACCCTCCCTGCCAATTTCCCCCTCCTCGCGGGCACTCTTCCTCTCTTCCTTAGCCATGCGCTCTCGTTTGCCACCAATTACGTGGGAAAGAAGGAATACGCGAACGCCAACATCGGGGGCCTGATGACGTCCCCTTACGGGAGGATAATAGCGATGCAGGTGTTCGTGATTGCGAGCGCATTCCTGCTCTCCATGATAATAGACATAGTGCCGAGCCAGTTCATAATCTACGCGTACTGCCCCTTCATCGTGATAGGAAAGACGTTCTTCGACCTTTCCGCGCACCTGAGCGAGAGGAACGCAGGCGAGGGCGAATCAGGGAAGGAGGACGGAACCGAGGATTCGGATTAATTATCCCGTTGCGTTTGTAATGGCTGCTTTTCGGGACAAAGACGGGGATGGAATAGCGATTCGGCGTGCGCCAATCAAGCGGAAATAATCAAAACATATATTAGGCAGCGCTTCCGCTAGGGTCGGTAAAAATAATGGCCCGACTCATTGCTTCAAGAGATACCAAGAGAACTCACTTGCAACTACCAGACATTTACCGAAGTAAATGTTTTGGAGGTGATCTATCCGCAGGTTCCCCTACGGATACCTTGTTACGACTTAGCCCTCCTCACGCATCTTCAATTCGAACTCGGCAATAACCGAGGCCTCATCGAAGACGCATTTGGATGACTTGACGGGCGGTGTGTGCAAGGAGCGGGGACGTATTCACCGCGGTATGATGAACCGCGATTACTAGGGATTCCACGTTCACGAGGCTGAGTTTCAAGCCTCGATCCCAACCAAGGACGGATTTGAGAGATTAGCTTCGCCTCTCGGCGTTGCGACCCGTTGTTCCGCCCAATGTATGCCGCGTGTAGCCCACACGATTCGGGCCATACTGACCTACCGTCGCCCACTCCTTCCTCCCATTTAACACGGGCAGTCCTTTTAGAGTGCACCCCATCCGGAGATAGAGTTTGCAACTAAAAGTATGGGTCTCGCTCGTTGCTGGACTTAACCAGACAGTTTGTGCTCTCGCTTGGTGCGAGATTCACACCACGAGCTGACGATGGCCATGCAGCACCTCTCAGCTTGTCAGGCAAGATCTTCAGTCTGGCCTTCATACTGCTGTCGCGTGTGGTGAGGTTCCTGGCGTTGTATCCAATTGAACCGTAGCATCCACCCCTTGTGGTGCTCCCCCGCCAATTCCTTTAAGTTTCAACCTTGCGGTCGTACTCCCCAGGCGGCAGACTTAACAACTATTCTACAGCACTTCCGTGGCTTACGCCAGGGAAACACCGAAGTCTGCATCATTTACGGCTGGGACTACTCGGGTATCTAATCCGATTTGCTCCCCCAGCTTTCGTTCCTCACCGTCGGACGCGTTTTGGGAAGACGCCTTCGCCACTGGAAGTCCTTCTAGGCTCAACGCATTTTACCGCTACCCCAGAAGTACTTCTTCCCTCCCCCGCTCCCAAGCCCTTCAGTATCCACTGCACGCGTTAGGGTCAAGCCCCAACATTTCACAGCGGACTTAAAAGGCCGGCTACGAACGCTTTAGGCCCAATATTCGTGGGTATCACTCGAGGCGCTGGTGTTACCGCGGCGGCTGCCACCAGTCTTGCCCACACCCTTATTCTCCCAGCTTAATAATATGCCGTGTGACGGCAATTTTTACACTGGGCAAAAGGCACTAGCAAGTAGCTAATACCACTCAGAGTCCCCTCGTCACGCTTACGCGCATTGCGAAGGTTTCGCGCCTGCTGCATCCCGTAGGACTATGGCCCTTGTCTCAGTGCCATTCTGGGGGCCACCACTCCCATGGCCCCTACGGATTATCGGCTTGGTAGGCCGTTACCCTACCAACTACCATGATCCGCCGCAGTCCCATCCTAGGGCCGTTTGCTCCAATTCACAAACGGTTTGGCCCATCAAGCATTCCAGCACAGATGGACTATCGCGTGTTATCCTCAGTTTCCCGAGGTTATCCACGTCCCAAGGTTAGGTTGACTACGTGTTACTCAGCCGTCTGCCGCGCATCCAAGTGAATGCGCCGACTTGCATGGCTTAATCGAACTCTGATAGCAATACCCTCCAGCAGGATCAACTGGAGTTACGAATTTAGGAGTTACTATCTTGGAATTGACAAGAGAGTTTGAATAATTCCCCTCTCTTTGGCTCTTGAAGCACGAGTCGGACCAATAAGCGTCTTGGTCTCTAGCCGATTCGTTCCCACGATTCACGCGGGACCGTTCTTCGTTTTAGATGGATTAGGTTGAGGCAATTAAAACCATCAACACCAATTCAGCCCGAAAAACTCGGTAAACAATATCTATTGATGTATGTATTTATAAAGGTTTCCTCGTTCAGGCGCCTCTCGGAACCACGTCGATATTAGTTGAATAATCCATTATAAAATTCATTTATCGAACTTTGAGTACTAATGAATACTAATTAATGTCAAATTAGTAGCAATTTAAATATGGCTCTGTTCAAAGGAATTACTAATAAATACTAATGAAAGTAAAATTAGTAATTGGTGCCGAATATGAGAATTCCCGAAAAACCGCCTTCTGACGAAGAAACCCAAAAAATGCTTTCAGAGCAAAGTGATGTCAAAACCCTTGAAACAATTCGACAGTATTTGAATACCGTTAATTCGGAATATCTGCACTGGGATGAGCTACCCATGCGTTTCAAAGGCGCCGTCCTTAACTTCAAATTGCTTTGGGGATACGTCAGCCTCTTCCGTGATTTTAACGCCCGTGCGATAAAGATTAACGGAATGGTGCTACGTTACGTTCAAACACCTCAGATTGAAAAATCGCTCCATGATTTAGACATGCGGATTGGGGGGAAAATGGATTTCGAATCCGAAATGCCTTCAGTCGACCTGAAAAAAAAATACCTCGTAAACTCATTGATGGAAGAGGCAATCGCTTCTAGCCAACTAGAGGGTGCAGCTACAAGCCGTCTCGCCGCAAAACAGATGCTTCGAGAAAACCGTAAGCCGCGGAATCATTCCGAAAAAATGATTCTCAATAATTATGTAACTATGACATACATTAAGGAAAACACCCCTCCAAACCAGCCGCTGACTTCGGAAATTATAAAAGAAATTCATAAACGAATGACAAAAGATACTTTCGAAAATAAATCCTACGAGGGAACTTTTAGAACGGACAATGAAGTAAAGGTTTTCTCGCAAGAGGGTCAGATCGTGCATGAACCGCCGGATTATAAGAATGTAGATAACCTTATCGGCCAAGTTTGCAGTTTCGTGAATAGCGATTCCGTTGATTATTACATTCATCCCATCGTCAAAGCCATAATACTTCATTTTATGATCGGATATATACATCCGTTTAATGACGGCAATGGCCGAACTGCAAGAGCTTTATTCTATTGGTATCTAATATCCCAAAAATATAATTATTTGGAGTATATCGCAGTTTCAACCGCCATAAAGAACGCTCCAGGGCAGTACGCACGTGCATACCTGTACTCAGAGACGGACCACAACGACGTTACCTATTTCATCAAATTTAACCTGGACAAGATAGATATTGCTCTAAGCTCTTTTGAAAAATATGTGGAAAAAACACGTTCCGAAAACAAGAAAATATTGGAAACGATAAAAAATAATCCAAAGTTGAACATTCGGCAAGTCGATGTAATCATTGTAATGAACAAGACGGATCGACCGATAACAATAAATGAGATGCAGGAGCGCTATAACGTTTCTTACCAAACAGCCCGAACTGACCTGCTAGGGCTCGAGAAATTAGGTTATTTGCACATGAATACCATAGGGAAACAGTTTATTTTCATTCTAGACAAGGAAAAATGCATGAGTACGATGAAATGAGGGTTCCGTTCGATAACCGAAATGTTTTAAATTTGCAACAACCAGAATAGATAAGTTTCTCGCCAGATATTTTCATCTGAAAATTTCTTACCCGCCATAGCTCAACCAGATTCGCCTGCGGGCGAATTCTTTCGCTATGGCGGCTTGTCGTCAGTTGCTCGACATGTGCGATAATTCCCCACCATAGCTCAATGGCAGAGCGATCGGCTGTAGCTTGCTTAACCGCATTTTAGCGGATACCGATAGGCTGCTGGTTCAACCCCGGCTGGTGGGAATACTATTTTAACTCTATTTGGTTAAAATGGTAAATACAAGGGGGTTTCCGGTTTCCAGTTTTCCGTTTCGAATCAGGCGAAACAGGGAACGCGGAACAGGAAGCCACAAACTATTTCATATAGAGATAGTGATGACATATTTCTTGCCTCGGTGGTGTAGTGGTCAGCATTACGGCCTGTCACGTCGTCGACTCGGGTTCGAATGTCTTCGGAACCGGAAACCCGGAACCGAAACCGAATTTCCCGACCGGGGCGCTTTTTTTACCTATTAGCTGTGCTGCCGGAACAGGCGGCTTCCAGTCCGGCGTCTCCTCTTTTGAACGTCGGGCCCGGATTCGTTTCCCCGGAAAATCCGCAGATTTGCGGATCATTCTCCGGCGTCTCGAAGATTGGCGGCCGGATTTTTTTGCAACTATTGGCCGTGCCGCCGCCTTTTCCCCTTCATCTGGTAGCTGGTTTTTTGCGCAGCCGCGGCCCGGCATCTGGATTGATTTTCCGCGCGGCGGCGATGGCCTGCGCTACTTGTTCTGGCGTCATATGCTGCCTGAGTTCATTTAATTTCCGGGAAACCATCCAGTAAATCGGATTGGTGCCGACCAGCCTGGCTTTGGCGAGTAAAAACCATTTGTAGGCGCGTAACCGGTCGCGGG
>JAKANX010000128.1 GCA_021823425.1 Microcaldota archaeon | reverse complement strand
GCTCTCCTCGAACTTGGTGAGCTTGCCTGCCAGTTCCTTCAGGTCCACGGCACCACTTACTTGGACTTCTTGAACGCCTTCTTGAATTCGGCTATCTCTTCCTTGATGTCCTCTATGGCGGAAAGAGTTACCTCGAGGGCGTCCTTGCTCTTGGTCTTCACGATTATCTTGGGCTTGCCGACGAGCGGGTGCTCCACCTTGTAGGAGACGAACTCAACTGCCGCGTTCGCGGAAAGCTTGTTCGTGAGCAGCTCGGGTATCGTGTGCTCAACGCCAATTAGCTCGAATTCCAGGGAGGTCTTTTCATGGTTCAGGATGTTCACTTCCATTTCGTTCACCGTTTAGTCAGAATTTTATCTCGTTAAGCATCACGTCCTGGCCGTAGGCCTTGGAAAGCTTCCTCCGGTCGTGGGTCCCGCAGTGCGGGCACTTGAGGGCGGCGGGGCCCTCCATTTCCATCTGGTGCCTGCACACCGCGCAATACGCCCTCACTACGCCCAGGTCAAAAGCCTTGGTTGAGAGCGAAATTCCCCTGGAGAGGTCCTCCACGCGCGCCTTTATTATGTCCCCGCGCCTCATCTCCGTTTTCGCGGTGGGAACGAAGCCGTCGCGGATGTTCATCACCCTGAGCACGCCGTAGTCCCATGCGGGCACGAAGCGCTCTAGGCCGCGCACCAGAGGCTCTATTTCAACGAGCGCGAGGTTCTCCATCACGTCCATGACTATGCCGTAGACAATCTGGCCGGGCTTGAGCTGCGCGACCTCCTTCTTGGGGAGCACGCTCACTTCGCCGTGCTCGCGCACGACCCGGCCCGCGACCGCGGCGTAAACTTCGTTGTCTCTCTCGAACGTCCCTTTTCCCGGAGCGGCCTCCTCGGCAGCGCCGAGGTGTTCGCCGGGCTGGGCGAGCTTGCCCTTGACATTTTCAGGTTCCATCAGTATCACTGTTTAAGTAGAAGTTAGATTAGGTCGGGCGCATTTATAAGATTAACCCTTTTTTGCCCATCCCAGATTTATCCCGTAGTTTTCAAGCTTCTTTATCACGAACTGGATTGAGGACGCGTCCTCCTGCGCCGCGCACGCGCACGCCTCCACAACGATGCGTGCGAAAGCTAGGGCACCCTCCGGGCTCTTGAGGATTACCGGGTTTCTTTGCAATTCCGAGCCTTTTCCCAGCGCCGCGTCAAGCTGCCCGCGGATTTCGGCCCTTATCTTGGAAAGGGTTTTGCCATTTGGCTCAATCGCCAACTCCAGGGCGAACGCTGCTATGCGGACCCTCAGGAGCTCCTGGTTCATTATCGGCATGCGCCCGTACGCGTCCGCGGAGCCGAGGAAAAGGTCCCTTGCGAGGCGGGGCATTTTCTCGTGGGCCACCCTGGCTCCGGCCTCATTGTATTTCTCCGCGACGTCCTCAACCATCCTCCCTGCGAGGGAAACGGGTACGGGGCCGCTGAGCTCTCGGCTGAGGGTTCCTTTGAGGTCCTGCAAGAGCGCGGGTATGCGGGGCGAGGAGAATGAGTGGCGAAGGCCTTCCTCAAGAAGGGGAATTCCCCTCTTGAGCGCGTCAGGGCCCTTGCGCGAGAAAAGAAGCTCGTTCAGGGTGTGGATTTTGGTTTCGGGCATGTTGCAATTAGTATTTGCAAGTGTTTTAATCTTTTGCGGAAAGGAGTTTGGGCGCTTCGAAGGCCGCAGGATAAGCTATTTAAAGCGGAACATGGGAAAAATCATTATGGAAAGCCCAATTCTCGTCCTCTGCATAGACAGGGACAACGACCTCTACGAAAAGGCCAAGGTGCACGGCCCGGTCATCGGCAGGGATGAGAACGTCAAGGCCGCAACGAAGCTGGCCATTGCGGACCCCGAGGACTCGGATTCCAACGCGATTTTCTCCTCAATCAAGATTTTCGACGAGCTCAAGAAGGAGGAGGAGAACGCGGTTATCGCGACCCTTACCGGGCACAAGAGCCTCGGCCACGTGGCCGACCGCGAGGTCGCAAAGCAGCTGGACAAGGTGCTAGAGGAGACGCACGCGGAGAGCTGCATATTCGTATCGGACGGGGCAGCGGACGAGGAAATAATCCCGATAATAAAGAGCAGGATAAAGATAGACTCGTCCAAAGTGGTCGTGATAAAGCAGGCAAAGGAGCTGGAAAAGACCTATTTCGTTATTTTGGAAAAGCTGCGCGACCCGTACTACGCGAGGATAATCATCGGGGTGCCGGCGATAATCATATTCATGCTCTCGCTCGCGAGCCAGTTCGGCTACGGGTGGCAGCCGATTGGGATAATAGTCGGGCTCTACCTGCTCCTCAAGGGGTTCGGGATAGACGAGAGCCTTGGCCAGATGGCGAGCGAATTCAACTTCTCCATAGACAAGACGAGCTGGATTGCGTTCATTGCGGCTGCCGCGCTGCTGGCGGTTTCCGGAGTCGCGATGTACCAGTCCTACCTCGCCGCGGTCTCCATACCGCTTTACGGGGAAAAGATAGTCGCGTACGTGCTTAGCAAGTCCGTTCTCCTGATAGTGCCGTGGGCGCTGCTGCTCATACTCGTGGGCAAGGCGCTTGACGCGCGCGCCGAGAAGAGGAAGTTCGTAATAACCAGGTACGGGCTCTACGGGAGCGCGATAATGCTCACTACGATGATGCTCAAGATAGGAAGCGACTGGGTGCTCAACCTTGAGCCGCCCTACGTGAGCTTCCCGGACTTTTTGCTCACCATACTGGCGAGCATAACCGCTGGATACGTTTCCATACAGCTGATTCGGTGGATTAGGGAGGAGGCGCTCAGCGACATGAAGCTGGAGGGCAAGGAGGCGATAGGCGAGAGCGGCACCTACGTGGGCAAGATTGTCGGCGTCAACATAAAGGACGGATTCGTGATAGTCCAGACCCCGTTTGAAAGAAGGATGAACATCGTGCTGGACGACATCACCACCGTTGCCGAGAAGGTAGTCGTGAGGCAGTAGGGATTACATTTT
>JAKANX010000023.1 GCA_021823425.1 Microcaldota archaeon | reverse complement strand
GTTGACGAGTCGTAGACTGTGCTTCCCGAAACGTTGTCAAAGCTCCAGTAACCGACCAACGAGCGGTTCAGGTCCACGAACGCGGAAAGGTTGCCGTTCGTCCCGATGGTCGTATTTACGTAAACCGAGCTGCCGTTGTAAGCCGCCCCGTCGGCGGGCGTAGGATTGGCGAAAGCGATTCCGTACGAGGGCGAGGAGCCTAGCGACACTTTGGAAAGAGTGGGCGTGTAGCTTGAATTCGAGGTGGCGAGAAGGGCCTCGTATTGCACGAACCGGGATGCGGGCGCCCCTATTAGCGAAGCGGAATCGTAATTAGGGGAATATGAGGTCCAAGAGCTGAAATTGGCAGGGCTGGTGTGGTAGTAGTTCCATTTGATTTCATCGTCCGAAAGCGTGCGGTTGTAGACCTGCACCGAGTCAACGGTGCCGTTGAAGTTGTTCCCCGCGGATGCGTAGGTTCCGATGGTGAGGCTTTCGGACCCGCCCCATGAGAGCGAGTTCACCGAGGCGTTCGCGGCCTGCTTTACGCCGTTCACGTAAAGGGATTCCTCCTTCGTGGCGGAATCGTACATCGCGGTCAAATAATACCATTGCCCGTTCGTTGCCGGCGCGTCGCTCGCTATCGTGCTCCAGCCGTAGACCCAGAACTCGAACTTGCCCGTGGAAGGGTTCTGCTGGATGAAATACCCGCCCGTGCCCCCTCCCGGGACGTTGTGCCCGACTATGGTGGGATATGAGCCTCCTCCGGTGCCCATGGGCCGCACCCACGCGCCCACTGCCACGGACGCGGAGCGCGCGGCGGGGACGTTCCCGATGTTTATGTACTGCCCGCTCCCGTTGAGCCTGTAGCAGCCGTCCCCGAACGGGTAGCATGAGGAGCCATTGAGGAAAACCGCGTTTCCGGTAGCGGTGCCGTTGTACCCGTTCCCTGAATAGTCTAGAATTGCTCCGCTCGCCGTGCTGTTCTCGTTCAGCCTCCAGAAGCCGACGAGCCCGGAAGAGTTGTAAACCTCGTTGGCGGCGTTGGAATAGCGCACCCTCATCGTTGCGTTCGTCACGCCCGTGCCCTGCGGAGGGCGGTTTGAATTGTTGTGCGCCAATATTACGGCGGCGGAAAGGGCTCGGGGGTAGATGTTCACTTCGTCAATGGAGCCGTTGAAAAACCATCCGGGCGAACGGTCCCAGCTTCCGATATATATGGGCTTGCCGCTCGCGCTCACCGAAGGAGTGCATGCCACAGCAGTTCCTGCTAGGCCATCTAGATAGACTTGGATATGGGTTCCATTCCATATTCCAACCGCGTGATGCCATGACGTGTCAATTGATGATGAAGAAAAGGCCGGTGCGGAAGCGCAGCTTGAGAACCAGAATCTTATCCGCCCATCCGCTTCCTGATTGAGATCGAAGTTATTGAAACCACTCTGATTGCCCTTGCTGACGATGGCGGTTTGCAGCGACTGTGTTGGATTGTTTGCCTTAATCCATGCTTCAACGACAATCTGATTCCACGCCGAGTCCAGTGTCAATGAGCTGGCGTTGACAAAACTGCCCATGCCATCGAATATATAACTCCCCCCGAATTTCCCGCTCGCGCTGTATTTTGCATTTCCGTTAACGATTCCGTTGTTCCCGTATCCGGAGGAATCAGCCTGTATCGGCGAGCTCTGGTCGAAGTGCATCGTGAGCACGGCGTCCTTGCTTTGCCACTGCCAGCTTACGTTTGCCGGATTCTGCGCGCGCGGATCCGCGTAATAGTCCTCGTATATTTCCTGCGAAGAGAGCGCGCGGTTGTAGATTGCGACGTTGCCTATGGAGCCATTGAAGAACCCCCAAACGCTGGCAAGGGAAGGGTCGCGGTAGCCGATGACGAATTTCCCGCTATTTCCAAGGTTGCCGATGGCGGACATGCTGGGGGTGGTCCCCTGTTGCAGCCCGTCCACGTATATAGTCGCGTTGCCGGCCCTGTTGAACACGCCCGCAACGTGGTGCCATTTGCCGTCAGTCACGTTCGATGCGGACATGGACTCTATGGAAACAGCCGCCGAATCGCTCGCGTAAATGTGCACCTTGCTGTCGTTCATTACGCCCATGAGGTATCCCGCGTTGCTCGGGCTGCCCCTCTTGTCCACCACGTCCTGCATAACGCCGGAAGCGTTGGTCCTTATCCACGCCTCGATAGTGAAGCTTCCGGTGCCGAAATCAAGGACTCCGCTGGCAGGGTCGCCGAAATCAATGTAACTTCCGTTTCCGTTGAATGCGCAAGCGTATCCCGTCCCTCCAACGCCCGGAACGTTGCACGCGGCAATGGGGCCGCTGAAAGTCCCGTTGTTCCCGTTGCCGGAGGAATCCGCCGCACTGCCATCGTCAAAGAGCCACTCGCCCACGATTCCCGTTCGGTTGTTATTATACGAATAATCCCTGATTTCCAGCACGTCCCCGAACGTGCCGTTCTGCGAAAGGCTGGAAAGCTCCGCGTTGGAATTGTTGGCCTGCGTGTTGTTCAGCAAGTAGGCGGTGGAATTCGAAAAAGCGTAATCCGCGAGCTGGGCCGAATAGGAAATGCAGGCCAGAAGCAGCAATGCCAGCGCGAGCATCCTCATGCTATTTCACCTCAAACTGGTCGCTCCCGAAGATGGAATATCCCTTGACCGAAATGCGGTATATCCCAGGCTCCACGGGGACGAACACGAACTTGCCGTCCGGGCGGGTGGAATGCTTGTAAATGTCGCCCTTCTCCGTGATGAGGGTGACCGCGGCGCCCGCGAGCTGCTTGCCCTCGGACGTGAACGCAATTTCCACCGCCTGCTTGCTCTTGGGCTTCTCAGGGTGGATGCGGAGCTGCGCCATCCGGCCCCTTATGAGGTACGCGAGCAGCTTGCGCCTCACTAGGTAGGCGAGCAGTATCGCAAGGGCTACGAGCAGCAGGAGCAGCCAGATGTTGTCCTCCACGAACGAGCGCTGCGCCGCGGCGCGGTTGAGCGTGACCTGCGCCGAGAGCGACTTGACGCCGGTCGCGGTCGCGGTGATTATGTAGCTTCCGGGCGTGGGTATGTCCGCGATGAACAGCCCGATGGTGTTGGTGTCGTTCTCAAAATTCATCGGGCCCTCTATGCGCACGTGCGCGGGCTGCGGGGCGCCCTGGCTGAGTATCTCCAACTGGAGCCTGCTCGGCTCGGTTATGTACACGGGCACCACGAGCACCTTCGTTTCAGGCGCCTTGCCCGGTATGTACGCGTACGTAATCGTGTTGCGCACGATATTGAAATCGGGGACGTTGTAAACGTAGAAGCCCTCCCGCGTCGCGTTGTACCTCGCCTCGCCGTTCGCGTCCAGTATGAACGTGAAGCTGTTGTTGCCCGGGGCGACCAGCTCCATTATCTCGCCCACAAGCGGCGTGCCGTTCTCGTACGTCACGTTCACCAGCACCGGGGAGCCTATCTCCACTTCCTGAGGCGCGGTTACGTTCACGTTGACTTTGGGCGGCTCGGTGATTATGGTGATGTTGGTGCCGTTCTGCTGCTCGCCCGGAGTCCCGTTCCCCTGCTGCGAGGCCGCGCCAATCTGGAGGCTCGCCATGCAGTCGGTGCCCAGGCCCATCGTGCTGTTCCTTACGGTGAGGACGCACAGTTCGTTCCCGAGCGGGGACTCGGCGAACGTGAATGCCGAGCTGCCGCTCATTCCCGCCGCGGCCGAGCTGCGAATCGGGCCCGTGCAGTTTAGGCTTGCGCTGTCCGCGTTGGCCGAAGTCCACGTTACGGATGCGGAGCCGGGCGGCATCAGGGTTCCCTGCGGCGACCATGCGATGCTGCACGATATGGTCGTGCCTCCCCCTGGCGAGACGGGCGGAGTGGTGCAGTCGTTCACCACGAACACTATGGCGCTGGAAATGTCGAAGCCGCCCTTGGACGCCTGCGCGGTGTAGGTGCCGACCGGGAAGCTTCCGGAGGCGGTTCCGGAATCCCCGGTGGCGACGCTTCCGATTATCGTGCTGCCCGCGTATGCGCGCACGAGCGCGTTCGGAATGGGCTGCTCGTTCACGTAGTCCTTTACCGTGAAGGTAACCTGGTTGGGGTAGCAGACCGACGCGGGGTTCACGAAAAGCATCAGGTAGTCCGAGGTGCCGTTGGGCAGCGTGCGGTTGGTCCCGTTTATCAGCGGGTTCACGGTTATCGTCACCGGGGACTGCTTTGTTCCGGCGAGGCCGCCGTCCGCGTTGATAGTGGCGTTGTAGGCGCCTATGGAGAAGTTGGAGGCCGCGAAGAACGCGGAGAAGTTCGCGCTGTCTCCCGGGGCGAAGCTGAAGTTGTCCGCATCCAGCGTAGCCCAAGTCCGGTCCGTTGAAAGGCTTATGTTGACCGGCTTGTTGCCCGTGTTCACTAATGAGTAAAGCTGGCTCGCGGACTCGCCCTGGAAAATGGAGAACGAACTGGACGGAGGCGTGAGCAGGAAGTCGTACACCACGGTGGCCTCCACGTTGAACGAGACTATCGCAGCGCGCGTGCCCGCGTTAGCGTCCTGCGCGGTTATGGTGGCCGTGTGCGTGCCCATGGGCAGCCCCGCGGTGACGAAGGTGACGTTGAATGCAGCGCCTTCGCCCGGGCCGAGGCGCACCGTTGTTTCGTTCGGTATCGCGTTCGCGTCGCCTGTGGATATATTGATCTCAAGAGCGCGGTTGCCCGTGTTATTGAGCGTGAACTGCTTGGTCACGTTGTCGCCCGCGGCGATGCGGAATGTCTGCGACGGCGGGTTGAGGGCGTAGTCAAACACCATTATCGCGGTCTTGTACATGGGAACGAGGTAATTGACTATGAGCTGGGCGTACGGCGAAGAACTCGTGGTCGCGAAAGTGAGCGCGTTGACGTCGCCGAGGTTGACGAGCTGGTAGATGGAATTGGAGGTCGTGTTCTGCCCGTTGACCGCGAGCGCGCTGGTCCTGGGGAGCAGCACCTCTTTTGTAGAGGCAGGAATGTATATTTCCGCCCTGTACGTGTAAGGCGGGGCTATGAACGACGTTCCGTCGCGCGAGGTTATCCTTCCCACCCTGTCCACGGGCCAGAACGACGTGTCGTAGGACGGGCTGGATACCTGCGTGAATTCCGAGTACGCGCGCCTCCAGTAGTGCTTCTCCGGGAATTCGGACGCGAAGCGGTAGGGCACCGGGACGAGCACCATGTCCGGGGTGGAGCCTATGAGCGAGCCGCAGAAGGAGTACGTGGAGGTGCACGCGTTGGAATTCAGCTCCACTGCGACGAACCCTCCGCCAGAGGCAGTGACGGCTATGGACGGCTGGGTGCGGTTCCCGAAAGTTATGCCGCGGCTGTTGTTCATGGGCGCGTACAGGAAATAGGTGCCGTAAACGTATTCCGTCCCGTCGCTGAGCGTGAACCGCTCGCAGGGCATGAACGTGAGCGTGAAGCCCGATGCGCTCCAGCTCGCGGCGCCGGTGGACGAATTCTGTATCAGCACGGAGCGGCCGTTTATGTACCACTGCGCGGAAAGCCCGCTGGTGGTGTGGCCGCCCTTGAACACGAATCCGAGCGTGCTCGTGCCGTCGGTCGTGATTGGCTCTATTGCGAACGTCACGGTGGAGCCGTTGGCTATCGCGACGGTGTTGTTCCCTTCGCACCCGAAAATCTGCGTGGTGGAGCCGCCGGAGAGGCTGCTGAAGCCGAAGTAGCGGCGGTTGGCCGGGACGTAGACGTTGCGCACCAGCCCGGGAATCGTGGTGTTCGGCGGCACCTGCACAGAGTCGCCGAGCAGGTACTCGTTCCTCTGGAGCACGCGGTCCTGCAGCGCTATCATTGTCTGGGCGAACGCCGGCGAGAGCAGGTTGTTGGTGTACTGGAGGGATATCGGGTAGGTCATGTTCTCCAGTATGGTGTCGTTCACGTCGTATGCGCCCCGAATGGCCTCCACGTCCGGCTTCGTGCTGTTCACGGCGAGCGTGGCAGTGGCGTTGAAGTACACGCGTATGCGCACCCCTCCGTCCGCGGTGGAGTTGTTGGCTACGAACGAGAGGAGGTTCTCCTCGTAAGTGTTGAAGTAGGTCCCCTTCTTGGTCTGCCAGAAATAGTCGTTGTACGCGTTCGGGGAAACCAGCGTGCTCACGGTGGAGCTGCCGTTCCACGTGGAGTAGAGCGAGTCCATGCCGCTCGCCATGATGTCAATGGCCTTGGTGGTGCTGGGAAGGAAGAACTTCTTGCGGTGGAGCTTGGACGGGCTGAAGCTGGATATCACCCAGTTGCTGTCGTTGTAGGCGTAGCGGACCATCGCGTTGACGTCGTCCGGGGAGTTCCTCCTCCACCCGTCGTCCATGTCGTAGGAGAACACGGCCTCGGCCTCCAGCGAGTCGGGAATTATGTTGGAGGGCACGAAGAGCTGGTACGGGAAGTACTGCACCATCCCAGCCGGAAGGCTCTGGGAGAAGCCGAACCCGTCCACGTCCAGCGGGATTTTCCTGCCCTGCGCGTTCATCTGGAGGGTGAGGCTGTTGAGCGAGACCGATACCGGGTTGTTGTTCATTATCCTCACGGTCGTGTCCTCGTAGTACCCGCGCCTCAGCGTCCCGTTTCCGGCGCGCACTATGCTCACGTCCAGCGACGGCTCGGGCGCAACCTCGCTTGCGCCTCCGAAGCGCTCTATGTCAAAATACTGCTTGATGACCAGCACCGCAGGGTACGCGGCGCGGCGCAGCAGCGGGTCCGGGGACGGGGTTCTGCCCATGTCGTCGTCTATGTACATGGAAAGGAGGTTGGGCCCCACTCCGAAGTACTGGAGCTTGGGGATGCTCCAGCCAGCGGGAACGTATTCCGAGCAGCAGTACGAGCAGCAGTTCGCGGGGTCTATGTGGTATGTGTAATTGAGGGCCATGGTTCCGTTGTACACGTCGTACAGGGTGAGGTCGCCCCTCCAGTAAGGCGGCTCGGTCAGGCCGCTGTAGCAGCTGCGGCCTTTCGCGCACGGCGAATAGCTGTGGTACAGGGTGAACTCGTACTTGGTGGTCACGTTGTCCGCCCAGAGGTGGCGCCTGTGCCAGGTGGCGAACTTGGGCAGCTGCACCGGCCACTTGGAGTCGTCGAAGCTCTCGTTGAGCGCGTCCGAGGCCGGAATGCTGGAGCCCAGCGACACGAAGCTCACGTTGTAGTCCTGCGTGCGCTCGGCCGTGAGCCGCAGCCGCACGTCCGGGCCAATGGGCGCGGTGTCGGGGACGTAGACCGGGAACGAGAGCAGCTCGTTCGAGAGCGGGTTCACCGAGGGCGACGCCCAGCTCCAGAGCGTTGCGACGGTCTCGTTCGCCGTGGTGTTGTAGAGCTCGAAGACCATATAGTCAAAGGTGAGCGGGGTTTCCTGGTTGTTGGTGATGCTCACGTTCACTATCTCAAAGTAGCCGCGGCGCATGGTGT
Organism: Microcaldota archaeon; assembly: GCA_021823425.1. GTDB lineage: Archaea > Micrarchaeota > Micrarchaeia > Anstonellales > Bilamarchaeaceae > JAHJBR01. The sequence continues at coordinate 5,935 of JAKANX010000023.1, read as the reverse complement.
TGTTAGCCACCTCTATGACGAACGGCGGCAGCGGCGGGTCCACTATCGGCGTGGAGCTGATTTCCCACGACTCGAACGGGCTGTTTTCCCTCTCCCCGGAGACCGAGGCGCACGAGGAGTAGAGCTGGAGCGTGCCGTTCCAGTCCACCTCGTTGCCCGGGGCCGTGCCGTTGGCGAAGAGGGTGCAGTTCGCGCTGTACGGCGCGAACGGGTCAATGACGAGGCCGTGGCTGCTGCCCGCAATCAGCGTGCGGGTGAGCGCGGGGTAGTTCAGGCTATAGTAGTCGGTGGGCATCCATGACGAGTCGTCGTAGCTTCCCGCGCGCGCGGCGCTCTCGTTCATCGCGGTGCCTTCAAGGCCCTTGGGCCAGACCACGGTGCGGTCGAGCGCGGAAACGCGCCTGAAAACGCGCACCTTGAGGAAAGTGTTCGGGGGCATGTTGTTCGGAATGTATATCGGATACGTGAACACGCGGGTGGAAAGCGAGTCTATCCTCATGGAGTTCTCGTCCGCGTCAAGGTGGAGCTGCGTCACGAGCGAGGTCTGGTTCCAGACCTCCACCGCAATCCCGCTGAGCTGTATCGGGATGTAGGGGTTGTTGTTCTTCACCGAGACGGCCACGGACTCGGTGTAGCCGCGGCGGTAGCTCTTGTTGGTGTATTCCGCCGCTATTGAGTAGTTGTCCGGGTATATCAGGAAATAGGATAACGTATCTGCGAGGCCCTGCGGATTTATCGTTACGTTCCAGTTGTCGCCCGGCGACGAGGGCGCGGAAACGTGCTGGAAGTTCCAGTCCGCGTTAGTGGAGTTCAGCTCCACGCTCAGGTCGGATTTCAGCGCGCCCATGTGCAAAACGTCGTGCGAGTTCTCCGGCTCGCGCCAGTAGAGCATCATGTCGAAAACGCCGCTGTTGTCGTTGTGGAAAAGGATGTTCTTGTAGTTGCTCAGCACCCTTCCTGCCTTGAAGTCGTAGCCGAGCGCCTTGCTCGCGTTCACGAGGCCGCAGCCGTAGGTGTAGTCGCACGAGCCTATGCGGTTCCCGCTGGCAACGAGCATCGCCTTTGCGACCGCAGAATCCACGTTCGGCAGCTTCTGGTAGAGCAGCGCGGCCGCGCCCGCCACAACAGCAGCGGAAACCGAGGTTCCGGAAAGGGAGATCGTGGTGTCGGGGACCGCGGCGGAAGTGACGTTCACTCCGGGCGCGACGAGCTCGGGCTTGAGCCTGTTCGGGTCGCCTGAAACCGAGACCGGGCCGTGCGCGCTGAACGGGGCTATGGAGCCGGACTTGTCAACTGCGCCGACGGTGAGCGCGGCCTTCGCGCATCCGGGGTCGCTTATCGCCGCGCCGCTGTTGCCCGCGGGCGCTATTATGAGCATGTTGGTGTTCCCGTTCGCCTCCACCGCGGCCGCGGCGAGGCTGTCGCACGCGCCGCCGTTGTCAATCCCGGGGCCAACGAGGATTATGTTCACGCCGTTGAACGCGCACCAGTTTATCGCGTCCGCGATGTCGCTTTCCCATGCGACCCCGTTGCTGTGCGTCACTTTGGCTATGAAGAGCTGGGCTCCGGGCCCTATTCCCTGCGGAACGCTCTGCTTCGCGACTATTCCGGCGAGGTGCGTTCCGTGGCTGTCCTCGGTGTCGTCGTGCGGGTGGTTGTTGTAGAACGCGCGCGAGTCGCCCGCGGTAATCGGGTTGGGGGTCGCGAGGCAGCCGCTGGAGGAATTGTTGTAGTACTGGGGCTGCGTGGCGACGGAGGAACCCCACATGAGCACCGGCGAGGCAGAGGAGTCGGAAACGCTCGTGTAATTGACGACTACGAGGTAGGAGCCGTAGGCGTAGCCCACCGTCACGTTGACCAGAGAGAGCTTGCCGTAGGCGCTGTCCGCGAGGTTAGTTCCCGCGCTAGAGCGCGCGAGCGTGCCGTTCGGATAATATACGGAGAGGTCGTAGCGGTCCGAGGTGTTGCGCCACCAGAGCCCAATCTCCTCCCGGTCCATGTAAGAAGAAATGTTGAGGTAGTACTTGTGCGTGGTGCCGGTTTGCTGCGGGGCGCCCTGTATGCACCAGTCGTCGTGCGTAAAGTCAGCAGCGGTGATTCCGGATGCGAACTGCGTGGACGAATAGTCTATCCCCCCGTCTATTATGCACACCTTGGACCCGGCGCCGGTATATCCGGCGGCCCACGCCGCGTCCGCCCCTATCATCGGCGCGGTCTCGGCGAGCATCCCGTGCGCGACGTATTCCGGCCGGACGCTGTACGCGAAGTCCGTGGACACCGAAGCCGCGGTCGCGGTGGAGAGCCTCGTGAGGAAGCCGCGCACGGAATACGCGTACGCGCTCACCACGAACGCCGTTTTCCCGCCGTACGAATACTCCTTCTCGGGGGGCGAACCGAACGCCCCTGTTATCTGGTCCGCGGCCTCGGCAGCGGAATAGTTCTGCTTCATGAAGACGATGTAGCGGGAGGGTTCCGCGTACGCTGGCTGGGCGAAGGAAACCGACGCGAGGGCCAGCAGGAGGGCTGCGATGAGAATGAGCGGGGCTCGGGCTGTGCGCATGCCGCGTTTATCGCACCGCACCATTTTATCGCTTTCGCTTCCCGTTTTCCGCATCATCATTCCACACCGACGATTATTTCGTTGCCCCTCTGTATCGTGACGTTCTTGTAAGCCGTGCGCACCATGTAAAGGTACGCGGTCGCCGAGGCGGTCATGTTGTTCTGCCCGCTCGCCATGAAGCTGTCCACGCGGTGCTTGTAGTTCTCCGCGAAGAGCGCGTACACGCCGTTTATCGCCAGCGGCGGCGTCGCAGTGATTTCAACCGCCCCGCGGTCCCCGGGCATGAGCATTCCCCACACGCCGCCTCCGGCGGATTGCGCGTTTATCGTGTAGCCCGAATACATCCTCGCCACCACCGTGTAGTTGCCGGCGAGGCTGTCGGGCAGGTACACGGTGTACGTCTTGGTGGTGTTCGTGTGCGCGGTCATGTTGAACATGCTCGGCATCGTGCTCCAGTCGCCCGCGGGCAGGCCGTAGTAGTACATGCTCGCCGCCTTGCCGCTGTCGTTGAAGAGCTCCACGCTGAGCGCGTACACGGGCATCGTGCTCGGCTCGTTGTTCGTGAAGCGCAGGTTGACGTACTGGTGCCTGCCGCTCACGTACGAAGTGTCAAGGATTGAAAAGCTTATCTTGCCCGTCATCAGGGTGAATGTCTTGGTGAGGTTGTTGTTGGACTCGTTGCTCTCCTCCACCTGGTTCCTGCTGTCGGCCCAGTATGTGACCGTGAAGTTGTCGCTTATGTCCGAGGGTATGGAGTACGGTATTGCCACGTTGGCGCAGCAGCGCGGGCAGTAGTAGCCGCCGAGCTTGAGCGAAGGCACCTGCACGTCGCCGAGGTAGACGCCCTGCGCGTACACGCTCGCGTTGAACGCGCCGGTCTCCCAGTACGGGTCCGGGCCGTTTATGCTCGGGAAGCTCGCGTATCCCCCCGAGGCGCACACCTGCCCGTAAAGGTAGACGGTCTGGTTGAGCGCGGGCTTGGTGTCCGAGAGCCATATGTTGGAAACCGTGATGTCAAACGGGTTCGTGGTGTAGCTCGCGGTCTGCGTGTTGGTCGTCGTCTCGTTGGGCACGGGCGCGAGCAGGGCGCTAATCGTGTGCGTCCTGTTGTTCATCCCCGTGAGGTTGATGAACATGCTCACCGGCTGCTCGGCCTGCGTGTGCGGCGGCACCGAAACGTTGAATGTCCCTATCGGCACCCCGTCAAGCGCGAAGCTAATCGTGGTGTTGAGGTCCTGGCTTCCCAAATTCTTGACGTTGTACCCGCTTATGTTTATCAGGTTGAGGCCGGGCAGGTAGTAGCGCATGGACGCGTACGAGGTTGGCGTGACCGTGTACGGGTAGCCGCTGTTGGACTTGTAGCCGTTCTGTATGTCCCCGTCCGCGGGAACGGGCTTCACGTGCAGGGTGCGCGTCACGGTGTAATTGTTGTTCAGCAGGTTCTGGTCCCCGGGGTACGACGGGTAGGGCGGGTAAAGGTATGCGGTGACGTTTATGTCGTACGGCACGTAGGGCGTGAGCGTGGTCACGAGGTTGCCCACCATCGCGGTCGCGGTGCTTCCTGCGGCAACGGGTATCTTGTAGGGCGCCCTGCCTCCGCTGCACTGGGTTCCCATCACCCACCATTCCCATCCGTGGTTGTAGAACCATCCGCCCATGCTCGTGTCCGGCGCGTAGTACTCGTTGTTGTTCGTCGCGCCGGGAGTCTCGTTCGCGATTACGAGCGCGGTGGCGTTCCTGCTTCCGTTGTTGCCCACCGTGACCTTGAAGCGCACGTAGCTCGTCTCGTACGTCTCGTTTATCGGGTTCCCGCTGGGGTCCACGATTTGCAGGTCCAGGAGGTAGGGGTCGGCGAACGCGCCGATGGTGACGTTCATGGACATGTTGTTGTTGTCCTCGTTGGTCTCCGGAACCTTCTGCGCCCAGTCCACGTACGCCGTGAGGTTGTACGGCCCGGACACCGGGTTGTTCCAGAGCACGCCGCAGCTTCCGCTCTGGTTGATTGCGAGCGGAACCTGGCACGAGTCTATGGGCACGCCGTTCACGAGGAAGGTAATGTTTCCGACGCTTGAGGCGTCGCCTATGTTCTTTGCCGTGGCGTTTATCGTGTAGTTCTTTCCTTCGGACATCTGGGAGTCGTTGGCTATGCCCTCCACCGCGACTATGGGGCACGGGCAGTAGTAGATGCTGTCAACGTAGCAGCAGGAGCCGCACGCGTTCGGGTCGGTGCTGCTTGGAATCTGCGTTGCCTTGTTGCTCCCGTCGGCAATTGACACGTTCGTTATCGTGAGATCCGGCATTATGCCCCCCACGTCTCCGGGGTCCACCACGTAGGAGAGCGGATAGTCCTCCGGGTTTATCACGTTCGGGCGCGACGTTTGGGCGTTCACGTCGTCCGTGAGGAAATACGGCGTGGGCGGAGTGCGCGGGGTTGCCCTGTAATAGGTTACCGTGGGCCCGAGCTGCGCCACGAAAGTCGTATTGACCTTCACGTAATAGACGAACGAGATTTTCTCGTTCTTCCTGAGCAGCAGGGAGATGTTGTAGAACTCTATCGTGTTGTCGGTCACGTTCGCGTGCGAGACGTTGTACCAGAACCCGTTGGGGTCCATGACCGAGGGCTCGGCCGTGTGCCCGTAGGAGTCCAGCGCGCCGTAGAACGGGTAAACGTCGCCCTTGTTCCAGTTGTCCAGCACGCTCACGTTCATCATGTCCGCGTAGAACGGGTTGGATATGTTTATCGTTATCTTGAGCATATCGCTTCCGTACGGCTCCACCCTCTTCTTCACTATGCTCGTGCTCGTTAGCAGGGTGATGTTGGAGGAGGTTGCGACGACCAGGTCCATGTCGCCGTCGTGGTCCGCGTCCATGCACGCCATGGACTTCACCGGGGCGCCAACGTTGGAAATCTTCTTCTGCGTGTATGTGTTGTTCCTGTTCCTCATGAGCTCTATGTCGCCGTTGTTGTCCCCGCTCAGGATGTCTGGGTAGGTGCCGTTGAGCTCGTAGTCGCCCGAACAAAGCCCGTATATGAGGCCGTTGGAGCCTATGTTCCCGTAGATTCCGGTTATGTTGAACCCGAAGTAGGTGGAGTTCATCCTGTTCTCCACGAAGTTGAGCTGGCCTCCGTAGTCCCCTGCGAACGCGTCCTCCTTCCCGTCCGCGTTGTAGTCGCCCGCGGTCATGCCGAAGGGCAGGTACGCGGAGGCGATGGTGTCGTTGTATTCGAAGGAGACGAGGCGGTTCCTGTAGAAGGCGATGCTGTTGTCGCCCTCGCCCACGATGAAGTCCAGGTGGGTGTCGTTGTCGAAGTCGCCGGTCGCGAGGCCGCACGCCGAGTTGTTCGCGGTCGCCGCAAGCACCGAGTTGAATCCG
>JAKANX010000127.1 GCA_021823425.1 Microcaldota archaeon | reverse complement strand
CAACGGTTGCTGCCAAGGACCAGAAAACGATGTATTGGACGTCCCTCTGCTCCATGGGCAATGCCTCAGAAAACCTTCTCTCCGGCGTATATCTTTATGCCGTCGGGAAGGACCTTGAAGGGCACCATGTCGCGCGAGTGGTCGGTGCCGCGCATCTTGAATATTTCCAGCGCGCGTATGCGGCGGTCGCCCTGCTCCTGGTTGTAGAGGTTTATTATGCCGTCCATCACGAAGTGCTCTATGTCGAAGGTGAGCTGCTCCTTGCGCGGCGAGGACGCCTCGAGCGTCATCATCACCGTGCAGTCCAGCGTGCGCAGCAATGAGAAGAACTCAAAAAGGGTCTGCCTGTACTCGAGCTCCTTCTCGAACGAGAGCCTTATCATGGTCGCCGAATCTATCACGACCCTTTTGACGTCGTTGTCGGAAATCTGGTCCTCAATGAGTTCCGCGGTGTCCTCGAGCTCGAGCTTGTCCGGCTTGGTAATCTGGAGCTTCTTGCTCTTGAACATCTGCTGGAGGTCCGTGAAGCCGGAGAAGGTGCTGCCCATGTTCTCCTTCATGTCGTCCTCGGTCTCCTCCAGTGAAACGTAAAGGCCGTTCTCGCCCTGCTGCACGCCCCTGTAAAGGAATTCGAACGTGAAGGACGACTTTCCGGTACCCGGGCTGCCGGATACGGCGACGTGCTTGTTTTTCGGAAGCCCTCCGCCGAGCATCTGGTCCAGCCCTGAAATGCCTGTCTTGATTCTCTCCATAAGTATCACTCTCTAAAAGCGCCTATCTTTTCAATTCGGAAAAAATCTATATAAACCTGCGTCCCACGTGAAGGACGGCATGGTATTTAAGCAGCCCGGCGGAAATATGCGCATGGGAGCCCCGACCAAGGCAGCGATACTCAAGAGGCTTTCGGAAATAATAGACCCGGAGCTGGGAATAGACATAGTGGAGCTCGGACTCATTTACGGGGTTAAAATAAGCCCGAAAGGCCAGGGTGGAGGGGTTTTTGGTTCAGGGCAGCGTGCTTCGAAAGGAAAGGCGGCGAAACCCAAAACCGGAAACGGGAAACCGCCCCTTTCGCATGTGGAGGTAAAAATGACGCTCACGTCCATAGGCTGCCCTCTCGCCGGATTCTTCGCGATGCAGGTGGAGGAGAAGGTGAAGCAGGTTCCCGGAGTGGCGGACGTGCACGTGCACGTCGTGTGGGACCCCCCTTGGGCGCCGGAGATGATGGGAAAGAAGGCCAAGGCCGCCCTCGGAATGAAATGAATATTCCAATAGGAATAATTCTTTCATCAACTTTTATATACGCGGGAAGAGGAGCCTAACCATACTCAATCTAATCCAGGGGTGTGTTTATGTCGAAAAGATACGTGACTTCAGAATCCGTTACGGAAGGGCATCCGGACAAGATTTGCGACCAGGTGAGCGACGCGGTCCTTGACGCGCTGCTGATGCAGGACCCGAATTCCCGCGTTGCGGTGGAGACGCTCACCACCACCGGGCTGGTGATGTGCGCCGGGGAAGTGACGACGAACGGGTTTGCGGACGTGCAGAAAATAGTGAGGAACACGCTCAAGGACATAGGATACACGGACCCGGAATACGGGATAGATTATCAGGACGCAGGCGTATTGGTTTCCATACACGGCCAGAGCCCGGACATCGCGATGGGCGTGAACGAGGGGGCGGGAAAGGAGCAGGGCGCGGGCGACCAGGGGATGATGTACGGCTACGCGACGAACGAGACGCCGGAACTGATGCCGCTCCCGATACTATTGGCGCACAGGCTCACGCAGAAGCTCTCGGAGATGAGGAAGAACGGGACGCTGCCTTACCTCGGGCCGGACGGAAAATCCCAGGTGTCGGTGGAATACGATGGCGAGAGGCCCGCGCGGGTCACGGCGGTGGTGATAGCCGCGCAGCACAAGGACATAATCGCGGAGGAGACGGTGCGCAAGGACGTGCTCGAGCACGTGATTAGGCCGGTGTGCGGCAAATGGATAAACGGGGAGACGGCGATGCACATAAACGCGACCGGCAAGTTCGTAATCGGGGGGCCCGAGGGCGACACAGGAGTGACGGGAAGGAAGATAATAGTGGACACCTACGGCGGGGTGGGGAGGCACGGCGGAGGCGCGTTCTCCGGAAAGGACCCGAGCAAGGTGGACAGGAGCGGCGCGTACGCGGCCCGCTGGGTCGCAAAGAACATAGTGGCGGCCGGGCTAGCGGACAAGGCGGAGGTGCAGATTTCATATTGCATAGGCGTCGCGCAGCCCACGTCCATAAACGTGGACACGTTCGGAACGCACAAGATTCCGGAGGAGAAGATTGCCGAGATAGTGAAGAAGCACTTCAAGCTCACGCCAAAGTGGATAATAGACACGCTCAGGCTCAAACGGCCCATATACAGGAAGACCGCGGCCTACGGGCATTTCGGTAGGAACGACCCGGACTTCACCTGGGAAAAAACCGATATGGTTGATTTGCTCAGAAGGGAAGCGGGGCTTTGAGCAGCCGCACGGCGCTGCACTCGCCCCCCTTTATCACGTCTATTGAAACGAGCGCGCCGGGCTTCATGTAAAGGTTCATCTCCAGCCCCGAGCATTCGAGCCTCACCTCGTCCCTCTGCGGGTGCACGAATTCAAGGGCGGTGCCGGGCGGAAGCTCCACGCGGTTGGCAAGGATGTCCTTGGACATGTGCACCGCATTGAAATGGCCTTTCCTGGAGAACGAGAGCATTTTCACGCCGCCGGCGCGCGCGAAGAATGCGAGGGCCTCGCCGCCTGCGAATTTCAGCATGAATATGTCGGAGCCGGGTATCCGGTGCAGCCTTGCGCATTCCAATTCCCGCCGCTCGGGAAGCCGGTCCTGTATGAAAAGGAATGCCTCGCGCATGCTTCTTGTCTTGAGGCGCTCGCCCCTGCAGCCGTTCATGCACCTATCCGGCGGCAGGAGGCCGCTGAAAAGGTTTTTAGTGATTTCGGCTGGGGTGCGGGAAACCGGCTTGAGCCCCGATACGCGCGTGTTTCC
>JAKANX010000126.1 GCA_021823425.1 Microcaldota archaeon | reverse complement strand
CGGCATACTCAGCGCGATGCGGGCCGCGAAAAAAGCCGGGAAAAATGCGTTCGTCCACGCGTACACCCCTTCGGAAAACACCCCTGCTTCGGATTACGGGAAAGGGGAGGCCCAAGCGATTGAACGCGCAATACGCCTTGCGGAAAAAGCGAAATGCGGCCTGCACGTCTGCCATCTGTTCACTAAAGAAGGCGTGGAAGCGGTGCGCGCCGCGAAAAAAGCAGGGAAGAAAATAACCTCGGAGACTTGCCCCCACTATCTGTTGCTCAACCGCACGCTCGCAAGCGGAAAAGGCGCGTACTGGAAAGTGAATCCTCCGTTGGGCTCTTCGGACGACAACAAGGCGCTCTGGGCTGGAATCGCGGACCGCACAATAGACGCAATGGCGACCGACCACGCGCCCCATCTCGCAAAGGAGAAGGAAATGCCTTGCGCGCAGGCGCCCTCCGGAGTCCCGGGAGTGCAGACCATGCTTCCGCTCCTGCTCAACGAAGTGAACAAAGGAACGCTGGCCCTTCCGGACGTGGTGCGCCTTTGCTCCCTGAATCCTGCGCGCCTCCTGAAACTGAAGGGAAAGGGGGAAGTGAAGAAGGGGATGGACGCGGACCTCGCAATCGTGGATTTGAAGCTGGAAAAGGAAGTGAAAAACGAGGAAATGCTCTGCAAATGCGGCTGGACCCCCTACGATGGAATGAGGCTGAAAGGATGGCCCATGCTCACGTTCGTAGCGGGAAATCCGGTTTTCACCGATGGGAAAACAAATAAAACCCCTGCAAGAGAATTAGCATTCGGATAAAAAGGGAGATTCTTATGCTGAAGGCAAAACTCGGAGAATACGAATTGGACGGCGTTTTCACCAACGGCTCTGGGGCGAACGACGACTCGCTCGACAAGCTGTTGCAGATCGCGGATTCGCGCGCAGGCTTCATAACCACCAAGACGACCACGTTCCTTCCGAGGCCCGGAAATCCCGGCCCGAGGTTCTACATCCTGGGGAACAACGCGATAAACGCGATGGGGCTTCCGAACCCCGGCTACAAGGAGATGGCGCGCATAGTCTCGGAATTGAAGACAAGGACGAAAAAGCCGGTTTTCGTGAGCATGAGCGGCTTCAACCTGGAAGAGAGCGGGGAACTCGCCAAGACGCTCTCTCCGGCCGCGGACGTGCTGGAGGTAAATTTGTCCTGCCCTAATTTGATGGGGAAATCCCAAATCATATACAACCCCGAGCAAACCGAGGCAGTGCTCAAGGAGATAAAGAAGAACACGAACAAGAAAATCGCGGTGAAGGCTGCGCCCTTCCTGGACCCGGGAATGCAGAACGAATTCTGCGAGATTGCCAAGAAAGTAGGCGTGGACTTCATAGTCGCCATAAATACGGTGGGCAATTGCATGTACATAGACGCGGACCGCGAGAAGATTATGCTCAAGCCCAAGTGGGGCGGCCTAGGGGGGGAGGCGCTCAAAATGATTGGGTGGGGCAACGTGCGCCGCTACTACGAATTCTTCAAGGGCTCGGTTCCCATAATAGGGTGCGGAGGAATAGTGAGCGGAAAGGACGCTTTCGCGTACGCGCTCGCAGGTGCTAACGCTTTCGCTTCCGCTACCACCCTTTACAAGGAAGGCGTGGGCTGCTTCGGAAGGATGGAGGACGAATTGGAGGCGGAATTGAAGAAGCACAACTACGCCTCACTGGCCGATGCGGTAGGAAAAGCCAAGGAATTTTGAATTGAAATTGTAAAAAAAGGAAGAAAAGAAAGCGAGAATCAGTACTCAATCGTTACTTCTCCCTTCTTTATTACCGTCTGGCAGAGGAGCCTCTTGTTCCCCCCTCCGAACGCGTCCAGGTACATCTTCTCCACGTCCCCGGGCGGGTTCAAGTTCTCGGCGCCGCTCACTATAGTGGCGATGCACGCGCCGCACGTCCCGACTTTGCATGCGAATATGACGCTGCTCTTTCCCTCCAAATCCACGAGGTTGCTGCCGTCCGGAATCTCCACAGTCTTGTTCTCGTTCTTTATATGAACTTTTGCCATGTATTCCACCTCTATTGCTTTACAAGCCTGAACTTGAACCCGTAATGTATGAGCCCCTCCGGGTCGTCGCTCTGTATCTTCCTGAAAACGGATTCCACCCGGTCACCTATCTTCACGTCGGTTCCCCGCGCGTCCACTATCTGCCCGGTGACGTTCGAGCCCTCGTCAAGGGTGATTATCGCGAACACGTAAGGGACCTGCTCCTCGAATCCGGTCGCAGGGCTGTTTATCTCGGTAAAAGAGTAAATCTTGCCCGCGCCCTTGAAGTAAAGGGTCTCCATCTTCCCCTTCCTCCTGCACTTGGGGCACACAATCCTCGGCGGAAAATAGTTCGTGGAACAGTTGGTGCACTTATTGCCCTTCATCCTGTACCTTTCCGGAATCCTTCTCCACGTGAGCGGTATGCTTTCCTTCATAAAATCACGCCTTTTTGAAAATATGGACTACCGCGGTCGCGCCGCTTCCCCCCACGTTGTGCGCCAGCGCCACCTCGGCGCCGTCAACCTGCCTTCCTTCGGCCTTGCCGCGGAGCTGCCATGTGAGCTCAACAGCCTGCTTGATGCCCGTGGCGCCTACGGGGTGGCCGGCCGCCTTGAGCCCTCCGGAGGTGTTTATCGGAATCTCGCCGTTCAGGTACGTCTTACCGTCCAGCGCCGCCTTTCCCCCCTCCCCCTTCTTGAAGAAGCCCAAGTCCTCGGTGGCGATTATTTCGGCGATGGTGAAGCAGTCGTGCACTTCCGCGACGTCTATGTCCTTGGGCGTGACGTTCGCCATCTCGTACGCCTTCTGCGCCGCGATTTTTGTCGCCTTCACTTCGGTGAGCTTTTCCCTAGAATGCAGCGCCATCGTGTCTGAAGCCTGCGCGCTCGCGGCTATCTCAATTGGCTGCTCGTTATATTTTCTGGCAACATCCAGAGGGGCGAGCACCACGACCGCTGCCCCATCCGTGATGGGCGAGCAGTCGAAGACCTTGAGCGGGTCTGCGACGACCTTGGACTTCA
>JAKANX010000022.1 GCA_021823425.1 Microcaldota archaeon | reverse complement strand
GACGTTCGCGATACTGATTTTCCTTTTCGGGGGATGGACCAACCAGGAGCTTTTCCACACCGGCTGGTTCGTGGAGTCGCTGATGACGCAGACGCTGATAATCCACATAATAAGGACGAACAGGATTCCGTTCATAGAGAGCAGGGCCAGCCCCCAGCTCACGATTTCCTCGCTCATAATCACCGCAATAGGGGTTCTTCTTCCGTTCTCCCCGATTGCGGGCGCGCTCGGCTTCGTTCCCCTTCCGCTTTCATTCATAGGGCTGTTGTTCGCCACGGTGATAGTTTATTTCGGGCTCACCCACGCCATCAAGGGATGGGTGATGAAAAAATACGTGCAGGGTGCGTGAAATGGATGCCAGAAATACAGGCGTGCTCGGCGCGTTCATAGCGCTCTGCCTTCTAGCAGGGTGCGTGGGCGCGATATTCACGATAGGGGGGATACCGGGCTGGTATTCCACGCTCCGGCTGCCCGCGCTCGCGCCGCCGGGCTGGGTTTTCGGGCCCGTCTGGACCGTGCTTTACATCATCATGGGCATTTCCGCCTACATGGTATACATCAGGAGGAAAACAATATCCGCCATGCCCATATTCCTCGTCCAGCTCGCGCTCAACGCGCTTTGGTCCATAGTGTTCTTCGGGATGCATTCGCCCCTCGGCGCGCTTTTCGTTATGGCGGCGCTGTGGGTCGCGATTGTGCTCACCGTATGGGACTTCTGGAAGGACTCGCGCACCGCCGGAATGCTCCTGCTTCCCTACATGGGGTGGGTGGCGTTCGCCGCCGCGCTTAATTTCGCGATTTGGCGCCTAAATTAGCTTTTGCGGGCCCTCGTGCATCGGAAGCTCCAGCTTCGCTATGTCCGCCCGAATCGCATCGGCGGATTTCGCGAGCGCCGCCTGTGTCGCCTCGTTGAGCGAATCGTGCACGTTTATCACGCCGTACACCCCCTTGTTGTAGAGCATCACGGGCACGCCCATGCACACGCCCCTTTCCCCGAACTCGCCGGTTAGAAGGACCGATGCGCCTATCTGCTCCTTGATGTCAAACAAGATCTCCTCTGCCATCCTCGCGAGCGCCATTCCCGGCGCGACCGAGGCCGAATCCTTGAGCGTTTCCACGATGTGCGTGCCCCTGTTCACCGTATTGTCCACCATGGACATGAGGTCCGAGTGCGAAAGCCTTCCCATGCGGACCAGCTCGTCCAGCGACTTGAGCTCCGGGTCGCCGCCGTTCTCGCACACGTTCACGAACGTCAGCTCGGTCGCAGGCACCATGGACGGGCCGTGCTCGCCCAGGACCAGCGGGGTGATTTTGTGCGGCGGAACCCCGAGCTTCTTGGATATCAGGCCTGCGAAGCGAGAGCCGTCCAGCGCGCCGGAAAGGCCGATTACCCGGTTCTTCTTGAATCCGGCTAGGTAGGACGCGTAATACGTCATCACGTCCAGGGGGTTCGTCGCTATGATTAGTATCGGGTCCGGGTTGTACTTGAGAACCCCTTCCATGATTTCAGCCAGCATGGCCTTGTTCGCCTTGATGAGCTCCGGGTCGTTCCTCTTCTGCCCCGGCTTTCTCGGCAGCCCCGCCGCGATTATCACGATGTCGGAGCCCTCGGTCGCCTGATACTCGGTAGTGCCCCGAATCAGGGTGTGGTTGCGCTTGGGCATGCGCTCGGTGCTCATCGCGTCGCGCTGGTCCATCGCGAACCCTTCAATCTTGGGGTCCCTGCTCTTGAGCACGAGGTGCTTTGGTATGCCCCTGAGGTTGTCCGCGGTCGCCCTTGCGACCTTCCCGCTTCCGATGACCGTAACTTTGGATTCATGCGCCATGTTTTCATTCCTCCCGGAAGTTTAACCTTGCGGCTAAAGCTTCGTTTTCAGACACCATGCAATTATACGTATAGAAACCATATTTAAATAATTCGTTTGTATGATGCACTAAATGTTATATTTATAACAAAAAACCAAAAAACCCCTCGTTAAGTATTTATTCTGTGCTTTCCAAGCTTCCGCATGCCAGAAAACTCCTTCTCCTACCTCGGCAGGCGGGGCTTTGACGCCGACAGGTATTTTGACGCGCAATCCGACGCGATTATCGCCCGGGCTTCGAAATTCGAGAAACTTTACCTGGAATTCGGGGGGAAGCTGCTTTACGACTACCACGCGGCGAGGGTGCTTCCGGGCTACCGGCTTGACGGGAAAATGGAGGTCATAAGGAGGCTGGACCGCAAGAGGCCGGTGGAATTCCTGTTCTGCGTGAGCGCCCGTGATTTGGAATCCGGAAAAAGGATGGGCGCGCTCGGCATCTCGTACAGGGACTTTTCGCTGAAAATGCTCGATTCCATAAAGGCATACGGCTTTTCCGTCCCCGCGGTGGCGATAAACCTTTTCTCCGGGGAGCCCGCGGCAAAGGAGTTCGGGGCATATCTGAAAAAGCAGGGGTACGCAGCGCATTTCCGGGGCCTCATCAAGGGCTACCCCACCAACATTTCCGCAATCGCATCCTCCTCGGGCTTCGGAAAAAAGCCCTTTTTCGAAACTGAAAAGCCGATAGTGATAGTCACTGGCGCGGGCCCGAATTCTGGAAAGATGGCGACCTGCCTTTCCATGGTGTATCAGGACCATTTGCGCAACAGGGAGTCCGGATACGCGAAGCTAGAGAGCTTCCCTATTTGGAACCTTCCCCTTGACTCGGCGATAAACGCGGCATACGAGGCGGCCACCGCGGACATAGGGGACTTCAACCTCATAGACCCGTGGCACCTCAAGGCATACGGAAAAAAGTCCGTGAATTACAACCGCGACGTGGAGGGGTTCTCGTTAATCCACCGCATGTTCAGGAAAATCGCCTCGCCCTCCAATTTCATGAACACGTACAAATCGCCCACTGACATGGGGATAAATTTCATGAAGGAAGGGATTACGGACCTCGCGCTCTGCGAGCAGGCGGCGAGGCAGGAAGTCATAAGGAGGTATTTCTCCTACCGCGCGGATTTCCTCGCCGGAATCGGGGAGGAGGCGCCCGCGCTCCGCGTGGAAAGGCTGATGCGCAAGTGCAAAATACCCGTTTCGGAACGCAAGGCGGTGCTGGCCGCGCGCGAAGCGGCTATGCACGACGGCCACTCCGGGCCGCACGTAGGCTCGGCGCTCATGCTTTCCGACGGCTCCATAGTGAAGGGGCAGAACAGCCCGCGCATGCACGCCGAATCCGCCGCGATAATGAACGCGCTCAAGAGAATCGCGGGCATATCCGAGGGGAGAGACATACTTTCCCAAGACGCCATAGCGCAGATAAGGAAATTGAGGAAAAAGGTCTACGAGGACGAGAGCGAGAACCTTTCCGTCCCTGAAATACTGATTGTGCTGGCCGTGAGCGCAAAATCCGGGGGCGAGGCCGAAAAGGCCTTTTCGCTGCTCGGGAAATTGCGCTCCTGCGAGCTCCATACGACGCACGCGCTCAGGAGGGAGGACACGGGCGCTTTGCGCGCGCTCGGGATTAATTTCACTTCGGATGCGAAAACGGAGGTGGGAAAGCTCTACGTCGGCTGATTTTGTTTTTCGCAGCTGGGAGCCGAAGGATTAGGTTTATATTGGTGAACTGCGCATAATTCCGTGGGAGGGGTATGGCGTTGCTTGCAGCAGTATTCAAACGCAGCATTCCGGAAGCCCAGACCGCAAACCCCCGTCTTCTTAAGGAACCTTTGGAGGAAAAGTCCAGGCTGAATTTTTTAGAGCGGCTGAAGGAGCGCACGCTGCTAATCCTGGCTTCGGGCTGCCTCACCCGCATCGCGCTCAAGGTCGCAGAGCACAACGGGAACGGCCTGATTCTTGAGCTTACGATCGCGCACCGCGCTGGCCCCGGGCCTGGTTTCACCGCCGAATACTCGTTCAAGGACTCTTTGACGAAGCAGAATCTCCATTGCGATTCCGTAAAGCTGGAATTCGTGGAAGGAAGGGACAGATGGTTCGCGACCACGCGTCTCAAAGTGCCGGAGCATCTGCTCAATTGCATGGACATTGACTTCTCAGTGGCTGTGAAGCCCGGGTAATTGGATGGAAATGGAGTTTGCTATGAAGGGCGAGCGGGAAGTGGTGATGCGCCGCGCGGCCCCACTACCACGATTGAGATGACGGATTTCAAAGCCGGCGGCACGTGGCGCTTCGCCCGGAAGGACCCTGGGGGAATGTATTCGCGTTCCACGGGCAATACAAGGAAATTGCTCCCCTCCCGACAAAAAGGTCGTGCAGACATTTGAATTCGGGGGCATGCCGGGCCACGTTTCCGAGCAGACTCTTGAATTGGAGGACAGGGGCGGAAAAACGAGGATGGAAATCCACGTGGTTTTCCGGAGCAAGGCTGGCCTAGACAAAATGGCAAAGACGGGAATGAAGGAGGGGATGGACGGGGCCGGGAGCGCACGGGCGAGCTTATCGGGAAAATGAAAAAGGCATAGGCAAATTAAGCTT
This sequence comes from Microcaldota archaeon, assembly GCA_021823425.1. GTDB lineage: Archaea > Micrarchaeota > Micrarchaeia > Anstonellales > Bilamarchaeaceae > JAHJBR01. Next base: position 9,037 of record JAKANX010000022.1, on the reverse strand, counting down.
TTTCCCCAAGTTTTCCCATGCCCGAATTCGAAAGGTTTGACAAACGGGACGTGATACAGACCGCGGTAGGCTCGCTGGCAGGCGCCCTCATTTACACCTACCAGACGGACATACCGCACATAGCGGACGGCCTTCCGCCCCTGAACGTCGCGCTTATCGCCCTGATAACGCTCCTGCTTTCAGTTTTCATAGGCTACGGGATAGGGGTGCGCCAGCTCGGGAAAAGGAAGATGCGGACCGTTTTGGGCATTATTCCCCTGAGGCTCGCGGTCCACTACATATTTGCATTATTCTTTTCCATTTCCATGCTCTGGCTTCTTGGAATAATTGACGGCGCTACGCCGCTTGGCCTAGCTGTCCGCAGGATTGCGGTGCTTTCCCTGCCCGCTACGCTCTTGGGAAGCGCAATTGACCTAGTGGAAAGCCAGAAGGGTTGATGATTTGGGAAAAGAGGTTGGATTAGGGGCGGTTTTGCTATTCTCCATTCTCTTTTCCGGCTGCATCGAGCCCGGCGATTTCACGGGCAACGGGGCGAATTTTTCAATTGACTTCCACATGAACACCACCGGAAGCGTTCACGGGACGATAACCGGCAGGGATGACGCGGCCTTGGAGAACGCCACCATAACCCTTGTCGGCAATTCCACCTACTCTGCACATACGGACGCGGATGGCGGATATTCCATCAACAACGTGCCCGAGGGCGCCTATATCCTGACCGCATCCAAGCCCGGATACATCAACATCACCATCTTCAGGTACGCCGTGCTCGGCGGCCGTTCCCGCAATTGGAACGCGAGCCTTTCAAGCGCCACGGGAGGCCTTTACGGGACTATTACGAATCTTCTGGAAATTCCGCTGGAAAACGCGTCCGTAACCCTCATGAACGAAAGCTCCAGTTACAGCGCTTATACGGATTCCGAGGGTAGGTACAACCTCACCAAGGTTCCCGCAGGCACCTACACTATCGTGGCCCGGAAGCCCTTTTACAGGAACGCCACGATTGCGAATTTCACGCTCCGCGAAGGTTACACCTACCCGTGGAACGCGACCATTCCCAAGGACTGCATCTACTACGGGGTGAACGCGTCCGGAAACTACGCACTCAGGTACGGATATTCCGGGACGATATACAACGGCAGGATGGATTTCAACGTCTCCTACCCTTCGGGCGCCACCTACGACGTTTATCCCGCCCCCCGCAGCGGCTTTTCCGAAATAGGAACTGGATACACCGCGGGAAACCGTGTCCTTGAATGGATGCTGGACAATTCAAATGGCCGCTATTCGTACGTGGAAGGCCATGTTTACGTGAACATGAACGGGACTAATGGAATTAGGCTCTATTCGCCCAAGGAAATGGGCATAAAGGAAGCCGCCCTCGGTGCGCCCGGCTACCTAGGCTCCGAAACAACCCTGAATGGAAAGAGGCTCATAGACCCTGCAAATCAGGAGATAATGGCAATAGCGCGGGAGGCGATGAACGGAAGCGGCGACACTTGGACCGTAGCCAAATCTCTTTTCATCTGGCTGAAAAGCAACACCGAATACTACATAGACCCCGTGGCTAGCAATTACTCCCGCACGCCTGTTGAGGTCTTGCACAGCAAGAACGGAAAATGCGACGAGCTGGCGCATTTGTACATTTCATTATTGAGGGCGGACGGGATTCCCGCCCGCTTCGTGAAAGGCTATTTGGTGGAGAAGAACCCGGACCGCTACCTCGCCCACGTTTGGGTGGAATTCTACGACGGCGAATGGGTGCCTGTTGAGGTCGCTGGCAGCGGAAACGCCAGCAACGAGGCAAATTTCAATTTCGGGGTGCTCGAAGCAGACCATATTCCCGTATTCACCGATGACGGAACGGATGATTCAATTGGCGAGGGGGATGTTAGCAGCGGCTACTACTATGATATGCCCAGCACGTTTGATTTTGATATTTACTACGATTTTGTCGGCTACAACCAGACCTACATCTCTTCATGTGCTGACGGAACGCGGGAATTGAAGGATAAGATGGAATGACGGCAATTGCACTGGAAAGCGCGCGTTTCAGGGCCTTATTATACCCTCAAAGGAATGAAATAATCATGAGAACGAGCCCTGTGTTTAACAAGTTAAACATTTATAAAATGTTTGTTTAACATGTTAAACAGGTGCTGATATGAGCGGGATGTTTGCCGTGCGCAATGTGGACAAGGATACGAAAAAATACATACAGGCCTACGCGACAGAGCATGACCTGACGACAGGGGAAGCCCTGCGTGAGATAGTTTTTCTGGTGAAGGAGCACCTTGCAGAAAAAAAGCAGGCAAAAAAATACAAAAGCATATTTGACACGTACGAACAGATAGCTTTCTCCTCGGGAGACCCGAACCTGAGCAAAAAAATAGACAAAATTCTTTACGTTGATAACCAATGATAGCGGACACTTCCTTCCTGATTTCGTTTTATGACAAGGATGACTCCAACCATTCGCGGGCCGTCGAACTCATGCGCCAGTACGAAAAGGGCAGGATTCTGATAAATGATTACGTAATCGGCGAAACCGCCACAGTCTTGCTCTACAAGAAAGGCTTTGATGCTGCCCTGCGGTTTATTTCAATTATCGAGGAAACAGGCACATTCAAAATCATCCATATGGGAAACCCTGATTTCGATTCGTGCATTTCCACGTTCAAGAAACAGAAGAACCAATTAAGCTTCATAGATGCTTCCGTCGTTTACCTTGCACAGCTCCTTGGTGAGGGAATTGCGACTTTTGACGAGAATATGCTGAAGGAAGCCGTAGGGAAATGATTCTATTTCCTAATTGACGCCCCTGCAAGAAGCGTGAAAATTGACCCGTACAGGATTAACGCCAGCGAGGTCGCCATCTGCGGCGATTGATAGAGGATTACGGACTGCATCCCGATAACCGCCTGGGAAAGCGGCATCAATGTGCCCAATAAAGCGACTACGGGAGGCATGAATTCGAACGGGAATAACAATCCGCTCAGGAACAACAACGGGAGGCCGATAACCAAGGATGCGAGGAACGCCGTTGATTCCGAGTCCGAATGAATCGCAATCAGCACTCCTCCTGCAACGAACGTGAATATCAGGAGAACCATCGTCCCCATCACCATCATCCACGTGTTGGTGTCCTGAATTGGGAACGCATTGTACAGCAACGAAGCCACCAAAGCGAGCAGAATAGCCTCCGGAATCAGGACAATAGTATAGCTGATGACCTTTATCGCCGCGAATTCGAACTTGTTCACCTGCGCGGCGTATATGCGCGTCAGGGTTCCCCCGTGCTTCTCCCGCACTAACGAGGTGGAAGCGAGGAATAGGGCTATGAACATCATTATCAGCGGGAGAAGGCTGGGAAGCATGAAATTGAAGAACGGCCTTTGCCCGAAAATGCGGTTGGTGGAAACAAGCATGGGCGAAATCACCGATGCCGGGGACCTCGAGGTGACTTCAGCAATCTGCTTCTGGCTGGAGGATATTATGTCCTCAAGATGGTACGTATTACCATCAATTTCATCCAAGGAAGCCTTCACCTCGTCTATGTTCTGTATCGCCTGATTTCTGTTTCTCTCCAAATCATCCACGAACCCGTTCAGGTCCGCTATCTTTGCCTCGGCTTCATATGTGCTGTTCTGCGCAGCATCTATTTTCGCCTTGAAAATCTGGATTGTTAAGTTAGCCGCAATTAAATCCGCGCGGGCCTTATGCACCTTTTCCAGCCTTATTTCCACTGTCTGGCTGGCGTTTTTCACTTTTGCATCCAATTGGTCCAAGGAAAGGCAGTATGCGATGGATACCGGGTCGCTGCAATTCACCCCCGCCTTCATTCCGGCTATGTATCCGCTGATGTTCGCGAGGCTGTCGTTTATCTGCACCAAGTCGTTTTCCGTCTCGTTGAGCGTCTGGTCGTAGTCCGCGAAATTCGACTCTATCTGGGTGAGGTTGTCCTTTGCCTCGCTTAGTGTGGCGCGCGTTTCCTGCGTCGAATTATTAGCCAGATTTATATCATCCCTCACCCCGCTTATGTTCAGCGCCTTCAGGGATTCCGAAGTGAGGTTCAGGCGCGCCCGCATCGCCGCCGTCCTGTTCCTTGTCTCGTTTATGTTGCCGTGCAGGTTTCCCAGGTCTTGGCTCGCCCCATTAAGCTTCTGCCACACGGATAGAATGAAGCTCTCCCCTATTTTCTGGTCGGTTTCCTGCACTGCCGCTTTTACAAATGCCTCCAGTGTAGGGGACACCTGAAACCTGGAATTGTCCAGGATGAGGGTGATATTCTGCGTTTCCCCCATCTGTATGCCTTGTTCAAATCCATTTGGAATTATCAGCCCTGCGGACAGCCTGCCTCCGTTCACGTCCCTTATGAGCTTTGTCCCGCAATCGCTTCCAATCCCATAGTCCTGTATTTCGCTCGCGTTCCTTATCCCGTTCACCAATAGTGTGGATGCATTCGTCCTGTCCAAATCGCACACGCCCATCGCGCCCCCCTTTTGCGCCAAGCTCTCGTTGAAAATCGCGCTTATTATGAATAGGACCAATAGAGGCGCGGCTATGAGCAATAGCAAAGTCCTGCGCTCGCGCATGAACTGCCTCGCATCCTTTCCGATTTCACTTATCAGGTTCAATTTTGCCAGCCTCCCTTAGTTTTGTGCCTGTGAGCTTGAGGAATACGTCTTCCAATGAGGGCTTGGATATGGACAGCTCGACAACGGTTTCGCCGTTGTCTTTCAATGCCCGCGAGATTCCCGCCATTTCGGCGCCCAAATCCTTTCCCTCCATTATCACGCCGTGCTCGGTCGCAGTGACGTTGTCCACTCCCTTGGTCCCCTTGATTATTTCCACCAAATGCTTGGGCTCGCCCGGGACTGATTTGAGCTTCGCAATTTCCTTTCCAACCAACTTTTTCAATTCGTCTAGGGTGCCTTCTGCTACGATTACCCCGGAATTCATGAAGGCTATTTTCTCGCACAGAGCCTCGGCTTCCTCCATGTAATGGGTTGTGAGGATTAGAGTGGCCTTGCTCTCTGATAATACTTGCTTTAAGGTCGCCCACATGCTGATTCTCGTTGCAGGGTCCAAGCCCGTTGTCGGCTCGTCCAGGATGATTATATCGGGCTTGTGCATCAATGCGCATGCTAGGCTCAAACGTCTTTTCATTCCTCCACTCAGGAATTCGGACGGGGTGTCCTTCTTCGGGCCTAAACCCAAATTTTCCAAGAGATAAACTGCTCTCGTTCTCGCTTTCTTTCCTCCAACTCCGTACAAAGAGCCGAAATAGAGCAGGTTTTCCATGCAGGTTAGTAGAGGATAGATAGCGTTTTCTTGCGGGGCTATACCGATTCTTTTCCTGTTTTTTACGTCTGCTGCTGAGCCGAATATCTTCAAAGTTCCGTCGTCGGGCTTTTCCAAGCCGGCGATGATTCGAATTAGAGTGCTCTTTCCTGCGCCGTTCGGGCCTAGCAAACCGAAGATTTTGCCCCTTTCAACCTTTAGTGAGAAGTTGTATAGGGCGACCTTGTTCTGGTAAATTCTGGTGAGTCCCTGCGCTTCTATGGCGTATTCCATGCGAAAACTATCTCTTTGGACTATTTAAATGGTTTCATGGATAGGCAGGTTTAAAAGAAAGCATCAATAGAGTTCTATTGTTGATTGCATGCAGAAAAAGATGAATGAATACGACGTTGTAATCGAGCAGGACGAGAACAAGGTCTATGTCGCATACGTGCCTCAATTGCCGGGTTGCCACACCCAAGGGGATACGGTTTCTGAAGTGATGGCGAACATCAAGGAAGCGATTGAACTTTATCTTGATTACAGCAAAGAGAAATCGGAAAATGCAATGAAATTCGTTGCTGTAAAGAAGGTCTCAGTGCCGAAACCGTCGCTTTCCTGAACACAAATGATTATAACTGCGAAATCTTCTTGTTGTTTTGATGATTTGATGAAGCTTGTGCCGATTGAACCGAAAAAACTCATTAAAGTCCTCGGTCAGATTGGCTATGTTCCCGTTAGGCAGAAGGGTTCGCACGTAATTCTGGAGAATAAGGAAAAACGTAAAATTACTGTGGTTCCTGTTCATGCTGGAAAAGATATTGGGGTTGGGTTGCTGAGCCGGATTTTGAACGAGGTTGGGCTTTCAAAAGAGGAGTATTTCAAAATTCTTGATAGTATATAACCTATATAGAGGTTATATATCTCATGTCATTCTACAAAATCAAAAAATTCGGTTCCGGCGGCCTGCACATCGTTCTGAAGAAATCAGATGGTTTCCAGGAAGGCGATGTTGTAAACATAGTGGGCAAGCACCAAACAGAAACCGAGCTGGAGAAGATTGTAAAAAGGTTGCTTGAGAAGTACGGTCCGGACATTGTGCGCCGCGAAATCGAAGAAATGCAGCAAAACAAGGGGTTCTAAATTAGATTAAGAAAATATGATATGGTTTTAGAATGGCGGTTTTGACTAGAAAACAAATCCAAATAAGAAATCTAGTACAGGAACTTGCAAAAAAAGGCGCGGTATGGCGAAATGATGCGGAGAATAAATTAAATAAGGCAAAACGTGACTACGAAGCTAATGAAGACCAGGAAACGATTAATGACTTAGCCGAAGCGAGTGAACGCATCGCTAAATCAACATTCATAATGTTTATTGTTTCAACAAATCCAACTGAATTACTACCCGCCAAAGGAAATGTCGTAAATCCTGCAACGGTGTTAGTTGCCACATCCAAAATGCTAACAAAGGATATCCGGCACGAAACCCCGAAAATATTCCATCTTATCTTGAACTATCTGAACCCAGAGTTATTGGAGCAATTCAAAAAATACGAAATGACAGTCGGGACGGATGTGGATGGAAACCTGACTACGCTAGATATTGATGTTTATAATAAATTGAAGCAAAGTATGCTTGAAATGGTACAGTCAATATCTAGTCTAGCGGATGTTCGTGAAAAAATAACTGACGAAATGCTCAACGATGAACAAAAAGTTAGCCCAGCAATATCTACTACTGAAGATCGGAAGAAGATTAAAGCATTTGCAGATAAAGCTTATCTCGAGGATGTTAATCCATCCACTCTTGCAAGCAATATCTGGTTTCAGGCAAAAATTTTTTCATATTGGTATAATCACTTTACAAGATACTTGGACAATCCAAAACAGATCGATTTTACTAAGCCAGAATATAATTGGTTCATAAGAGAAATCCCATTCCATATGGATTTAATGGAAAAACAAATAACATTTCTCAAGAAGAATATCGCATATAAGTAAACCACCCATCTACAAAACATCATATTAGTATCCCCAAACCAGCAAAAACCCCGACTTTAGACAGGTTCAAAGGTTTAAGCAGGGTCTCCGCTTCCGGGTTTGCTGTACAATACCGTTTCAGTAAACCGTATTTCCGTCCGAGCGTTTTGGGCCAGCGATTGGGTTTACTGAAACAGTAACTAAGCCATTTTTCCTGCACACCGTAACAGTATTTATGCGATTTCTGAGCATTTCCAAAGCAGATTTAGTAGCGAAATTCCCACACTAATTATAAACTCGAAAGCTACCCTGCAAGGACCTAAAGATACGAACTCGTAAATTTACCGACGTAAGAGCGTATTGAAGCCAACTAGGCAACAACAGCTTCCAATTCTCTATTAGAATTTCTAATTTGATTTAAGACACGGGAAACGAACGCTTCCGGATCCAAAACTTCAACGAAATCCTTGAACCAGATGTGGCTCGTTATCTCCCAGGCCCTTTCCTGCCCAACTTCTTTTTCAAGTGCAATCAAGCCCTGCGCAAACTGGTAATAACCCGAGTTGCTGCGGCAAAGGTAAATTTCAGCAGCGGAATTCCAATCAAGTTCGTGCTTGGCGGAACGCGCTTTTCAAGTACGCGAGCTCAACGCGGGTTGCACGCGCCTCAACCATGTATTGGCCACCTGCCAGCAGTGTGTTGAAATGAATCAGACGATTGCGCTGGGATTCAGTTAGCTCGGGCTTCCTTCCCAACAGCTTGTCCAGTATTGTTTGCGGTTTTATGAATAGGCGTTCTAATCCTGTTTTCGTCTGGTAGAATTCAACGAGCTTTCCGAACGGCCCCATCTCATCCACGGAAGCATGGACATGCTCGTGCACCAAGTAATGGGTGAGCTCTATTTTAGGGGTTATTCCGAAATACGTTCCGAGCCCGCTGTTCCTGAACATTTTATCTATATTCATCAGTATATGGGACTTCCCGAGCGCCACTCCCGTCGCGTTGCGGTATTTTTTCGGCAGCTCATTGGGACTCCTGTATTCCACGCATGCTTCAGCCAGCGGCTGCTTGAGGAATTCGGAGACGAACAAGCGTGCGTTTTTCTCGCATGAATCAAGGAAATCAGAGGGTAATTTATGGTGCTTGAGGCCCTTCCGCACCTGTTTTTCGGTTTTGCGCGAGTAGAGAACACTGACCATATAGTTATTGTATATACCACGTTATTTATATATTACGCATAATAATCCAATATATAATTAGAAGTTCTAAAAGACTTTACTAATGCATACTAAATCTAATATTTAATTAGAAATTCTCAATAATTCCTTTAACCCGCTCAATGAACAGTTCCGGGCGCCGGATTTCCTGGAAGCTTGCTGGAAGTTCCTGCCCGATCATTTTCCATGCGGCATTCTGGCCCAGCGAATTTTCAAGGCGCTCTATGAATTTCGCTGCCGAGTAATAGGAAGGCCGTTTTATCCTTCGCAGCTCGTCCTCCGCGAAAGCGTCCGGGTCCGGTTCCACGCCGTGCAGCGCAGCCGTGCGTAGCAGCCATTCCATTCTGGAAGCGAGCCCCTCGTCCACAAGGCGCGCGAGCGCGAGCGATTTTGCCTCCTGCGGGGTGTAGAAAACGGATGACGCGAGGCCCGAGTGCCATTGCCCGAAATCCTCGGCGTTCCTAAGCATCGGAATTCCGCGCGAGCCCACGGCCCTCCACAATGCGGACGCGTATATTTTCCCGGCCTTCTCCCCGAGCCAACGGTCCTCGTTGG
>JAKANX010000125.1 GCA_021823425.1 Microcaldota archaeon | reverse complement strand
AAGTTTCCAAAATGGAGGGCGCGGGCGGCAAGGTGTTCTCATGCGGAGGCGGCGCAATCCTTGAGGAAAGCAGCAGGAAAACGATACGCTCGAATTGCATCGCCATCTGGCTATGGGCGAGCCCGCAAACAGCAGTAGGAAGGCTGGGAAAGGATTCGGCGCGCAGGCCGCTTTTGGAAAAAGGCGAGGGAACTCCGGCTGAAAAAGCTGCGCGCATAATCGCGGGCCGCATGCCCCTTTACGCAGAAACATGCGACATGGCGATAAGCACCGAGAACAGGACGCCCGAACAGGTAGCAGAGAGGATAATTTATGAAATCGATAACGCCTTCGCAAATTGACGGCTCGGCCAGGGCCCCGCCCTCGAAGAGCATGACGGTGCGGGCGATAGCAGCAGCTTCGCTCGTCCCCGATTCGCTCACGTTCATTTCAAACCCCTCCAAGTGCGACGACGCGCAGGCCGCGCGCTCAATCGTGGAAACCCTCGGCTCCGCGAGCTGGGAGGAAAAGGGGATGCTCGCTATTTCAAACGAGGGCGTGCAGAAAGGCAGCACTCTGGAATGCGGGGAGTCCGGGCTTTGCATCCGGCTCTTTCCGTTCATCGCCGCGCTCAAAAGCGGCAAATTCACCTTCAACGCGTCTGGCTCGCTCCTGAAAAGGAAAGTCGGGATGGTGGAAGGGCCCCTTTCCGAATTAGGTGCAAAATGCACGACCTCTGGAGGCTTTCCGCCCCTCAGCGTTCGCGGACCGATAAAAGGCGGCAAGATAACCGTTGACGGCTCGGAAAGCTCCCAGCACATCACCGGGCTGCTCATGGCCCTTCCTCTTTGCGAAAATGACTCCGTGCTCAACGTGCTGAACCCGAAAAGCAAGCCGTACATCTCAATGACGCTGGAGCTTTTGGATTTCTACGGGATAAGGATAGCGCACGACGAAACCATGCGCAAATTCACGGTTAAAGGCAGGCAGGAGTACGACCCGCGCGCCTCGCCTTACGAAGTGGAAGGCGACTGGTCAGGCGCAGCATTCATACTCGTCGCGGGCGCAGTGGCCGGCAGCGCCGAGGTTTCCGGCCTGAGGCAGGATTCCCTGCAGGCGGACAAGGCGATAACCGAGGCAATAATGCTCGCGGGCGCAAATCTCACTTTGGGAAAGAGCAGCGCGATGGCGGAAAAGTGCGCGCTCAAGGCGTTTGAATTCGACGCAGCCGAGTGCCCGGACCTGTTCCCTCCCCTCGCCGCGCTCGCAGCGAACTGCAGCGGAACCAGCGTAATCCACGGCGCGAAAAGGCTCAAGGGAAAAGAGAGCGACCGCGCCTCGGCCCTCGTGCAGGAGTTCGCGAAGCTCGGGATAAAAATCACCGTGGAAGGAGACGAGATGAAGATAACAGGAGGCAAGATAAGGGCTGCGGAAGTGGATTCGCACAACGACCACCGCATCGCGATGGCAGCCGCGGCCGCGGCGCTGAACGCCTCGGGCGAGGTAAAAATCCAAAATCCGGAGTGCGTATCAAAATCATACCCTGGCTTTTTCAGGGACTTGGAGGGGCTGATGTCATGAACACGTTCGGAACAGCATTCAGGGTAAGCATCCTAGGCGAATCGCACGGCGAATGCATAGGAATATTGGTGGACGGCTGCACTGCGGGCCTTCCGCTTTCGGCCTCTGACTTCTCGTCCGACATAGCTAGGCGCAAGCCGGGCGCCAAGGGAACCACTCCAAGGAAGGAGGACGACATTCCCCAGATAAAAAGCGGCGTTTTCAACGGAAAGGCGACTGGAGCGCCCATACTAATCCTCTTCGAGAACAAGAACGCGGACTCCAGTGCGTATGAAAAAATAAAAGATACTCCGCGCCCCGGGCACGCGGATTTTGCAGCGAAGATGAAATACGGGGGCTTCAACGATTACCGGGGGAGCGGCCACTTTTCCGGGCGCCTCACGCTCGCACTAGTCGCAGCGGGCGTTATCGCAAAGAAGGTGCTCAAGGGAGTGAAAATAGGCGCGCGCGTGCTTGAAACCGGGGACGTGGAAAAGGCCGCAAAGGAAGGCGATTCCGTAGGGGGGACAGTGGAGTGCAGGGCAGGCGGCCTGCCCGCGGGCCTCGGCGAGCCCTTCTTCAATTCCGCGGAATCCCTGATAAGCCACGTTGCGTTTTCCATTCCCGCGATAAAAGGAATTGAATTCGGCGCAGGCTTCTCCTCGGCGAAGATGCTGGGAAGCGAGTGCAACGACGAAATCCTCAACGCGGACGGAAAGACCAAGACGAACAACGCAGGGGGGATAAACGGCGGAATCACTAACGGGAACGAGCTCGTTTTCCGCGTCGCAGTAAAGCCCACGTCCAGCGTTTCCAAGGAGCAAAGGACAGTCAATCTCAAAACAGGAAACGCGGAACGCATGACCGTGGAAGGGAGGCACGACGCGTGCATCGCGCTCCGCGTCCCGGTGGTGCTGGAAGCAGCAGCCGCAATCGCGCTGGCCGACATGATGCTCATGGAGCAGAAAATACCGCGGGTAATCCGCCGGACCGAATGAAGAAATTCAAGGTGATTGTGATGGAAGAGACCGACTTGGGAAAGATAAGGAAGAAGATTGACGTGATGGACCAGGAGATAATAAAGATGCTGAACGCGCGCATGGAAATCGCGGTGCGCGTGAAGAACCTCAAGGGCGCGATAACCGACCCTGAGCGCGAGAAGGAGGTGCTGTCCAACGTGAAGAAGCACTCGCACAACCTGATAAGGGCGGAATTCTCAGAGCAGCTCTTCCGGGAGATAATGGGCGAGAGCAAGAAGATACAGGGCGCGAGCTCGAGGCTCGTGGGATTCCAAGGGGAACACGGCGCGTACAGCGAATCCGCGGCAAATTCCTACGACCCTTCGCTCGTGCCGATTCCGTGCGAGGAGTTCGCGGACGTGTTCGAGGCAGTGCGCAAGGGCCAGCTGGATTTGGGCGTAGTCCCGGTGGAGAATTCCCTGGAAGGCGCCGTCGCGCCGGTGAACGACCTCCTGATAGGCACGGACCTAAAGGTCGTGGGGGAAACGA
>JAKANX010000124.1 GCA_021823425.1 Microcaldota archaeon | reverse complement strand
CCTCCGGACTGGCCGGCCTCCTTCTGGGAGAAGAAGGCGTCGTACTTGAGGCCCATGCCCTTCACGTACTCTATTATCTCCCTGCGCTCGTCGCCCTTCAACGGCTTGAAGCGGGGGTCGTGCACGTGCACGTGGAATCCCCGATTGCCGGAGAAATTGGCCTTTATCAGGGATTCCGGGATTCCGAAGTCCGGAATGAGGAATTCCTCTATGAGGCGCACCGTATCTGCGCGTATTTTTTCAAAATCCGCCTTGGAAAGGTATTTGCTCTCGGTTTCGAAGTCCAAGTCGAAGACCAAATCGGCGCCGAGCCATGTTTTCCTTTCCATAGGGGTTGCGCGGGGGAGCTGGTAGTATGCGACGCTGTGGGAGACGTAAAGCGGGGTGTTGTTGGAAAGGAACGAGCGGAACTCCTGCCCGCTCCCGAATCCCATGTGCCTTGAATCTATTTTCTTGTCTATGCCGGCGCCGAATTCCCTCTTCTCTATTTCCGGAATCTCTATTTGAAATGCAGGGCTGGCGTAATAGTCCGAGAAACGCTTGAGTATGTATGCGAGGTCCTTGTCCATTTTTTCACTTTTTCCTTGCGCCTTTTTCTATCGCCTTTTGCTGGGCGCGGGCCATTTCCATTATCTCATCATTAGAATAACCGCCTTCGCGCATTTCCTTTATCGCCCGGATTACGGATTTGGGCGCATCCTCCTTCGGTTCCTCCTTTGCGCCTTCTCCGCGCTCCGGCTTTTTCCCGTCCAGCGAATCCAGAATCTCTTTCGCGCGCTGCATTCCCTCGGAAGCGAGGAATTGTATCGCCTCTTCCCTCGCCTCGCTCTGCACGGGCGATTCCGGCGCCTCCTGCCTTATCCGCGTGCGCGTCGGCTGCTTTGCAGCTGATTCGGATTCCTTGCGGCCCTGCACCTTCCTGAACGCGGCTGTGATTTGCAGCTCGGCATGTAAGGACAGGTGGCGCTTGCCCGAGAATTCCCTTATCTTCCGGATTGCTTCCTCGGGGCTTTTCGCCTTGCTTATCTCATCGCGCTCCTCGGCTGAGAAATGCCTGACCAAAAGGGACTGGTAATTCGTGTCCTCGGAGAATTTGTCGGCCAATTTGAAGGATATGCGTTCGGGCCTTTGCTGGGGCTCGTTGCGCTGCTCTGCCCTCATTTCGGAAACCAGAGCTTCCACGGATTCCTTTTTCACGGCTTCGGAGCGCTTTCCGGCCGCGAAATCCCTTCCGTGCGCAATGGCGAACGCCTTTTCCGCGTACTCGCCAGCAATTTTAGGCGAAATTCCGGCTGCGGAGAAGTTTTTCGCGATTTCCTGCGCGCTGCCGCAGGATTTTACTGATTCATAAGTGAATGCGGCATTTGCGGAAATGGGGGCGACTTTAAGCCTGTACCTGCTTTCCTGCGTTTCTTCCCCTATTTTGAGTGTTGCATCAAAAGCGAACATCAGCCCTTCACCTTTTCATCGTTCTTGCTTTCGGCCTTCGGAGGAGGCGGCCTGCTTTTGCCCCTCCAGTTTATCGGGTTGGTTATCCTGCAGTCCGCGACGCAGTACCCGTAGCCCACCACTGAGGAGCAATTGGGCATCTTGTACCCCCTTTTCCTCGCGTGCTCTATCTGGTAAAGGGCGATTTTTTCGTTGTAATCCGGCGCGTTCGCGAACACTTTGAGCATGTCCTCGTTGCCCACGCCCCTGTTGATTAGGTAGACCGCGAGCAGCCACCTTCCGGTGTGCGCGACGTTCTCGTGCTTGCGCATCATGTCCAATATCGCTTCTATGCACGGCGGGTTCTCCCCCTCCTTGAACGAGATTTTCTGCGGCTCTATCTTCGGGAGAAGCGCGTACATCTTTTCCGCCGCGGCTTTTATCGCGGGCGGGACCGCCTGCATCGCCGGAATCCGTTCTGCGTACTTCTTCACCGCCTCGGAAATAATCCTGATTTGCTCGTGCCTGCTTATCGGCACGCGCCCCGCGTCCAAGCCGCGGGAAATGAGCTTGTAGTGCACGTCCCTAGGCGCGTAGAGCAGGAAATCTGCCACGTCCATCGTCAGGCGCGCGCCGTCCTCCCTGAAAGAGGAAATCCCCACGTCCGCTGCGAGAGAGATTATGTTTTCCGGGGCCTCGTCCCCGAGGTATGCGAACGTCTTCTTGGACTCGGCGACCGCGTACTTGCTCGTGAGGAAGCGGTTGCGCATCTGTGAAAGTATCATGCGCGCCGCGCCGTATTCAACCATCTCGCGCACCGCGTCGTCCTCGTGCAGGAAGACCTTGCGCCTTATCTCGCCGTTGAGGGCCGAGCTCAGGCGGGAGAAGCCAGCGTTCGCCATTTCCTCGTCCGCATTTATGCTCATTGAGCGCATTATCTCCTTGGCCCTGGAACTGAACGGGTATTTGGCTGCAAAGACGTAGTCATCAAGGAAATAAGCCATGGATTATTATGGCTTTTTGAGGTTAAAAAGGCTTGCTGGGAAGGTTTCCGGTGGGCAGGCCTTCGGCCTCGCCGAACCCGAACATTATGTTCATGTTCTGCACAGCCTGCCCTGCCGCGCCTTTTACGAGGTTGTCTATCGCGGAAATTATCTTTATCGTTCCAGAGTGTCCGTCCTCCACCGCGTGTATGAGGCAGTTGTTCGTGCCCCGAACGTCGCTAGGGCAAGGAGGGCGCCCTTCCATGAAATGCACGAAACGCTCGTCCTCGTAATACGCGTTGTAGATGTCGCGCAAGTTCAGAATTCTCTCCGGCTCGGATTTCGTCGCGGAAATCGCGGAAACGAGGCCCCTCGCGTAGGGCATCGCGCAAGGCGTGAAGCTGAGCATTTCAATTCCCATGAACGATTCCATCTCCCGCATGTGCCGGTGCCCCGTAATATTATAGAATTTGGAATTCCCTTCAAGGCCGTCCAAAATCTTCGCGTTTTTCCCTGCACCGGTATATCCGGACTGCGAGAACACGGTTATTCCCCCGGTTTCAACGAGCCCGAATGCGAGCAGTGGCGCTAATGCAAGGGTTATAGAGGTGGGGTAGCAGCCGGGGTTCGCGACAATTGTTGCCCCCTTTATCCG
>JAKANX010000123.1 GCA_021823425.1 Microcaldota archaeon | reverse complement strand
CCGATCTATGCACAAGGGGGCAGCCAGGAAGTCCGCAAAGCCGGCAAATGCCAGGCTCGTGAAGAAGAACGTGGCGGTCAAGAAGGCCAGGATGGCCGCACGCAGGCTCGCCAAAAAGCCCCTCAAGGCAGCCGCCGCAAAGCCCAAGGCGGCAAAGCCGGCGAAAATCGCCCTGAAAGCCGGGAAAGCCATAACCATCGCGCCCGCAGCCCCGGCGCCGCTCGTGAAAAAGGAGATGTCCCGCGAATTGCAGGACGTGATTGCGAGGGCTAACGCGAGGCACTGGCTAATTGAGCTTGGAGGGGAGAACACCCTTGAAGTGATAAAGAACCTTCCCGCGGTGCCCAGCGACGAGGAACTTGCCAAGAAGCTCAAGATAAAGGTTTCGGACGTGCGCGCGTCCCTCAATAAGCTCCACAACGAGGGCCTGGTCGCATATTTGCGCGACAAGAACAGCGAGACCGGATGGTATTCCTACGCGTGGGTGCTCAACGAGGACCGCATAAAGAAGTGGGTGGGCGACAAGCACTCCTCGCACGACGCGTA
Organism: Microcaldota archaeon; assembly: GCA_021823425.1. GTDB lineage: Archaea > Micrarchaeota > Micrarchaeia > Anstonellales > Bilamarchaeaceae > JAHJBR01. Next base: position 2,522 of record JAKANX010000123.1, on the reverse strand, counting down.
CAGGCCCCAAGAGGGCGTGGAATTCTATTTCTGCAAGGACTGCGGCCCGGAGAGCGCCATCAAGTTCGAGGTAGCCCACGAGTCCTCATTCAAGTGCCCGTCCTGCAACTCCCCGCTGGAGTTCCTGGACGAGGAGAAGTTCGAGCAGATGAAGAAGCTGCGCGAGTCCGAGAAATAGCAGGGGATTTTGATGCCGCTTCCGGATTTTTTCCCAGAGCTCAACGCGTACCTAGTCCCTTTCAGGGCGGGCCGCGTGCTGGTGCTCAAGAGGAAGAACGGATTCTGGGAGTTCCCGGGAGGGGGCGTTGAATTCGGCGAGCACCCCGAGCGCGCGGCGCTGCGGGAAACCGAGGAGGAAACCGGCCTCAAGGCGAGGAACCCTGTCCTGCTCGGCGTGACTTCGGCCACGTACCAGAAGGACGGCAGGGAGAAGCATTCCGTTTACGTAGTCTACAGGGGGGAAGTGGATTCCGACGAATTCAAAATCAGTTCGGAGCACGAGGAGGGTAGGTGGATAACGCTCGGGGAATTGGAATTCATCAGGCTCGCGCTCAACGCCAAGGACGTAGTGGACTTCCTGAAGGCAAAGCAATAATATTCACTATTGGGCCGCGGGGGTTGAATTGGTCCCGTTCGCCAAGTTGCTCTCGTTCCCGAAACTGGAATTCATCCCGCTTATTATCCGCTCAAGGCACTCGGTGTAGTTGGCGGTCTGCGCCCACGCGCACGAGCCCGCGTCGCATCCGCATGAGCTGTACTTGAGGCACGCATACTGTGGCAGATATTCGCACGTGGTTATAACGCCCTTCTGCGCGAGAGGCACGCAGAGCTGGCCCGAGCACCCTGCCGCGGTGCAGTCCGAGTCCTTGCCGCACATCGTCGCGTTCTGGCTTCCCAGGCCGAGGCAATACGCCTTCTTCTGCGCATCAGTCACGTTCGCGCAGAACGCGCCGTCGTTGGTGCGGCCGGCCATCTCGGTCCAGCAGTCGTCCCTCAACGATGAGTTGTCCACCTTCACGCACAGGTCCGAGCGCACCTTCGCCGGCGCAAGCGTGAGTATGCACTTGTCCTTCTGCGTTCCTGCGAGCAGGCATATGTCAGGAAGCGAGTTTTCAACGGCGAACGCGCGTATGCACGCGTCCTTTGTCGTCTCGTTCTCCGAGCATGCGAGCACGCTGTTCCTAGCAGTGAGCGCGTCTAGGAAAATCCGCCTCGTTTCGCTGGCGTTCACCAGTGCAGGGTATGCGAATTCGCCCGTGTTCGCATTGCCCCATCCATTGCGCAGCACCTCCACCTTCGTTTCCATGGGCTTTCCGGAAAACAGGTAAGTGAAGCCGAATTCAAGGAAATCGCTTTGGTTGCCTATGCAGGCGCTGTAGGTGAAATTGGAAACGAGAAGCGCTTCTGCGCTGTTTGCCGGGATTCCGAGGTTGTTGAGATCATCCAGCGTAAGGTTAGAGTAGTCGCGCACGTACGAGATTTGCGTGCAGGGCGTGCCGTTGGCCTCCGTTTTCGCCGGCTGCCCGATGAACCGTATTGCGCCGAGCGCGATGCTCTTGTTCACCTTGTTCAGGTTCGCTTTCGCGTTCCTAGAGAGCAGCAGCCCCTTGGACGTCTCGGCGGAGGTGATGAAGTCAGATTCGTTGTACGTGGAGGAGCACGCCTCCTGCTGGCCGTACCTTATGCAAAGCACGTCCCCGCTCGCGTTTGAATACACCGTCTTGTTGAAGAATATGTTGGAGCTCCTCACTATCGTGAAGCTGGGGGTTTCAACTATGTGCTGGCTCGTCGTTAGCCCGTTGTCGTCTTCCGAATAATCGTATGTGTAAGTGGCGTACGCGGCCTGCTTTGCGAGCGCGGAAAGTAGCACTCCCTCCTGATTCACTGCCGTCGTCTCGCTGCCGTGCATGCCGAGCAGCCCGGAGCCGAAGGCGAAAACCCCGTATCCGAATGCTACTGCGACCAATATCGCGACTGCGGGCATTATGTAATCGTTCAAGTCCATGTGAGATCCCCCGAAAATTGCAATTGCACCTGTATTTATCCCGAAATTATTTTAATCACATCGCCGTCGTTGAGCGCGTGGTCCCTGCCGATTCGCAGGCTCCTCCTGCAGTCCACCGCGGAAATGAAGTTCTTCGCGAGGTCCGTATGTACTCTCGCTGCAAGGTCCACCGCGGTGGAGCCCTTCGGGAGCATGAAGACGTTCGGCAGCACCGTTCCTTTTCGGTCGCTCCACTTGTGCTCGTCCTCAACCGGATACACGGCGATGAGCCCGAGCATATCGTTGACCGCCTTTTCAAGAACCTCTTGTACCCCGGTGTTCCTGTTCGCAGCAAGGTACGCGGACATCTTTTCCAGCGCCTTTTTCTGCTCGTCGTTCGCGTTCATAATTTTGAATTCCCCTGCGCCGGGCACGTAGTCTATCACTCCCGCCTTGGCGGCCTTCCTGAGCGCCAGCTCGTAGGCAGCGGAGCAGAATATTATCCTGCCCGCGAATTTTTCCGAGAGCGCCTTCACTA
>JAKANX010000122.1 GCA_021823425.1 Microcaldota archaeon | reverse complement strand
CTTCAGCGCGGTGTCCGTGTCCGTGAATATTATTCCCTTTTCCGCCCATTCCTCCCTGAGCCCTTGGTAGACAGCCTCGCTCTCGAACATCGCCTCCACTCCTGCGAGGAACTTGCGCTCGGACTCCGGAACGCCGAGCTTGTCGAACGTCTCCTTTATGTGCTCGGGCACGTCCTCCCACTTGCGCGCCTTCTGCGCGCTGGATTTTATGTAATAAGTAATTTCATTGAAATCCAGCCTGGAAAGGTCCGGCCCGAATTCCGGCATCGGGAGCTTCAGGAATAGGTTGTACGCGTCCAGCCTCTTTTGGAGCATCCAGTCCGGCTCGCCCTTTTCCGCTGATATCGCCCGCACGGTCTTTTCGGACAGCCCCTTGGGCAGCCTGAACACGTCCTTCTCTGGGGTCTTGAAGTAATACCTGGACAAGTCGGGCTCTTCTGCCATAAGATGGATTGGGGAAAAAGAAGTTTAAATACTACTCGGAATGGCGCATCGCCTGCTTCTTCCAAACCGAGCTCGAGAACTCCCTTGCCCCGTCTGCGAACTCGGAAACCGCGAGCGCCGCGTCCTTCATGCGGAGCGACCACATCCCGAACGCCGCGCTTCCCAGCACAGCGATGTCAAAGGCTCCCTTTGGCACGAACTGCGTCGCGTCCGTGCATGAGCAAATCAGCGCAAGCGCCCACCCCGCTGCCGTAGAGCCCAGCGACCATTTTATCGTCTTAGCGAATATCTCCGGAGCCTCGCTCAGGTATCGCCGTTCCAATTCATCCATTTCCCGATTTAGTTTTTTGCGGTTCTCATGCTCGGAAAGCCGCTCCACCGCGCTCTCGAGCCCCTTTTCAAAAAACGATTTCCATATCCTTTTCACGGACGCCGAGGATTCCAGCTTCCTGCCCCTTGTTGAAATGGAGCCGTGCAGCGTCTTGAGGCATGCGTATTTGGATTCCATGGGATTCACTTTTTCTCCTCATTGGCCGAAAACGCGTCCTTCCAGCACTGATTCGAAAACTTGCGCGCGTATTTCACGAAAAGCGAGACGTTGGAAAATTCGTTGCCCATCATGAAGCCAGCCCTTCCGTAGGCGGCCGAGAGCAGCGATATCACGACGCCTGCGTTGGAAATGGCGTAATTCAGATGGCTCTGCAAAAGCGAATTCACGACCGGAAGAGGGCCCTTTGCAAGGAATGAGCAAATCTCGGCCGCCGCGCTGGAGAGCGGCAAGTTCAGCAGCAGCCCCCCGACTATTCCCGCGAATCCGTAAAGCGTGCGGCTGGAAATGAAATCCGACTTGGGGCTCCTTTCAAGCTCCTTGGTCTTTTCAAGGAATTCGAGCTTGCGCTCGAGAACCTCTCGGTTTTCCGATGAGTAATGCATAGTCCTGCTATCATTGAGCCCTTTGGAAAAATGCTCGTCCCATATCGTTCTGGCAATTGCCTTACACATGGGCGCAGCCGGATTCCTTTTCTTTTCCATGCTTTTGTGTATTGTTGAGAGTGAACTGTAAGTGTAGGGCATCATTTACGACCTGTTATTTATACTGAAAATATATGTTTTAAAGGTTTCGCGCTTCAGGGCTGTTTGCCCTGATTGTGGTTCAGGGCTTCACCGATTTTTTAACCTCGGCCTTCCATTCCTCTTTTGCAAGAACAGAAATCGCCTCCAGCACCACGGGCACCAGCCGTATCGTTTGCAGCACCTCTTCCGGCTTCTTCCGCTTATGCTGCGCTACGAGCCCGCATCCAGCAGCTCCTGCGATAAGCGCGGAGCCGGTGAGGAAAATCCCGCTGAACAAGCTTCCGGGCGCAATCAGCCAATCAACTATAGTCGTTGCCGCGCCCGCGACTGCAAGCCCGAAGCTGGCGCCGCCCCAGAAGCGGACGTTGTTCCCCTGTCTCTTTAGCTCGGGCTCAACTGCCTTGAGCTCATCTCCGAAAATGTGCGCGGCTTCATTCAGTTCTGCGTGCAGGTTTTTCCGTTCCTCTGCAGAACCCATCATGGTTTTTCCCTCGCTCGCTGCGAAATAGCGGTCCAATATGGACTGGATTTTGGCGTGCGACTTCTGGCAGTAGGGCCTGTCCATCCGCTCGGCGAAGCGGCGCACGTCCTTTAGCGTAATCTCTTTTCCTGCATGCATGGATACGGTTTCTTTTATTCATTATTTAACACTTTCTCCCTCTCGCACCGGACGCGGGATAGGATTTATTAAGCGGCTCAGGGCATAATTTTCCTATTGTGGTGCGAATGCTGAAAATTGAAAACCTGACTGTCAAGACCAACGGGAAGGAGATATTGAGGAATTTCTCCATTTCCATCGCTGACGGGGAGGTGCACGTGATAATGGGGCCGAACGGAAGCGGCAAGACCACGCTCAGCTATGCTCTCGCAGGCCACCCCAATTACGCGGTTTCAGGAAAGATTATGCTTGGGAAAGAGAATATAACCGCGCTTCCGGCTGACGGCAAGGCGAAGAAGGGCGTCTTCCTCGCCTTCCAGAACCCGGTCCCGGTTGAGGGAGTGGGGCTGCTCAATTTCGTTCGGAAGGCAAGGGCTGCGCAGGGCGAGCCCGCTGACAAGGACATAATGAAGTTCATGGAGGAGAGCGGGAAGCAGGCCGCGAAAGTAAAGCTTCCGGACGCGTTCCTCAACAGGGACCTTAACGTGGGCCTTTCAGGAGGCGAACGGAAGAAGAGCGAGATAATGCAGATGCTCGCGCTCAAGCCCAAGCTCGTCATTTTGGATGAAATAGATTCCGGGCTGGACGTGGACGCGCTCAAGACCGTCGCGAAGGCGATAGACGGCGCGCTGGACGGCAAGCGCATGTTCCTGATAATAACGCACTACGCGAACATTTTGAAATACGTTAAACCGGACTACGTGCACGTTATGCTTGACGGAAGGATAGTGAAGTCCGGGGACGCGAAATTCGCAAAGGAGATAGAGAAGAAGGGATACGAGTGGATGCGCGAGTAATTCGAAGTGGGATGCATGCTGAATGTTGACGAAATTAAAAGGGATTTCCCCATACTTGCGCGCAAGGTGAACGGGAAAAGGCTCGTATACCTTGACAATG
>JAKANX010000121.1 GCA_021823425.1 Microcaldota archaeon | reverse complement strand
AGGGTGCCGCGGCATATGCTCCGAACTGCGCGGGCTGCGGTCAGGTGCTGGGGGGCGAGTCCCGGGTTCGGGCGGCCCGCCCGTATATTGGTAATGTGCACAGGGGTTTTGGTTACTGCCGAGAGCGAGAGCGCTGTCCGGATTATTTGCCCTCCGCCCTCGCCCAGAGAGCCGTCTATTTCAATCATGCATGAATTTAGGCGGATAAGGTATTTAATCTCAGCAATTGGCGGGCGCGCCGTAGAGCGCGGATACGAGGCTCGGGGAAATGAACACGATTAGCGCGCCAATTAGGCTAAATACTGAAACGAGAGCGCTCACGACCGCGGCCGCGAGCCAAATCAGGTTCCTGCTCTTCCCGTATTTTCCGTAGGAATAGTATGCGACTATAGCGAACGCGATGAATACGATTATTTCCAAAACTCCGAAAGGGAAAATCGTCGCCCTTATGCCTTGGCACAGGTTTGCCATGGAGTTGCCGAGGGTCGTGAGGTTGCCTGCCATGTTATCACGGCAGTATAACTGGGAAAGCGGTTAAAATGGTTTCACTGGGGGCGTGGAAAATTAGGCCAGCACCCTTACGGTGCTGGCAAGGCGACCAGTTTTTTCCTCCCCAGATACAAAAGAAGCCTGAGTAAAAGGGTTGGAAGGGAACTACTATATAAATCTTCTGGTATGCGTTTCCTTTGAGATAAGACCGTGGAAAATCCACCAAAAGTCGGATTATTTAAATATTATTTGATATGTGAGTATAGCGAAAAAGGCAATGTATATTCTGCAGGTGGCAATCATGGGAATTTTGGACGATATTTTCGGCTCGGAAAAGAAGGCTTACAAGGCGAGGCCGCAGGAGCCGCTGCCCTCGAACCTCAGGGAGACGCAGAGCCCGATAAGCATGTCGGTGCGCTTCCTTCCGCTCAGGCTCGCGGCGCGCAAGGACAACAGGCTTGACATGATAGTGCGCATTACGAACGAGACCGCGGAGAAGCAGCTCATCTCATTTGAAGCGAGGGTGCCCCAGAGGGAGATGATGGGCTTCGACCCCACGGTGGTGAGCAAGCAGTACCAGAAGAAGCTCGGGCAGGTAGAGCCCAAGGCAAGCGCGGAGTTCGCCGTCACGATACACGGGACCTCGCAGACAAAGCCGGGCAACTACCCTGTTGACGTTACCGCGTACGTGCACTATATTGACTACAACAAGGTAATGAATTTCGTGAAGAGGAAGGTCTCGCTCAGGGTCGTATAGTTCCTGAAAATTAAGCCAGGACCGTGGTTTTGGCCTCGTCCAGCAGGTTCGCGAGCTTGGTCCCTTTTTCAGTCAGCTTGACGAGCCGCTTCTTCCCTTTCGTTTCAATTGTGACCATACCCTTCTTTTCCAGGATAGCCATGAGCTTGGTGATGTAAACGTACGTGGTCCCGCTTTGCCTCGCAATCTTGGAGAGGTGCCAGCTCGTGTTCTGGTCCCTGAGCACGACGAGGGCCGCGACCTGCTTCTCCTTCATGAACAGCATGCATCTGCGCTGCTCGCCGCAGAAATTAAAAGCTTTGCGAAAAAATGCTGCGAGGGTTTATAATTTTTGACAAGGAAGTTGGGAGCCTATGTCTGTCCGCTTCACTAACTTATTCTCAAGGCCGGGGCTTGTCGGAAAAGACCTGGGCAACGACCCACGCTACACCAGAATTAAGATTCCGCTGGTGGACGGCGAAAAAAGGAAGGAGATGTTCATTTACGGCGAGCGGGGCAAGGACGTCCAGGGCGAGCTCATACGCGCGTTCTCAGAAGACAGCAGGTACAGGCTCAAGAAGGGGGAATCCAGCATAGGGGACTACATAATAGAACTGGAATACAAGGGACTCAAGATAGACTTCATACAGGCATACACGGACAACGGGAAGGGCGAGATGGGCCTTGCGAACGTGGATGTCGGAGGCAAGGCGTACTTCCTGGGCCTTTCCGAAATGATAATCAGCGACAGGCTCAAGGAAGTGGAGCTCAGGCGCGACAAGGAATACGCCAACACCCCGATGCCTGAGCAGGTCAGGAGCGGAGGCGGAGGCTGCCCGGTCTCCGAGCAGGCGGCGCTGGGGCTCAAGCAGGAAATCTGGAACAGTTCGACTTCCGCAGAGCTTGACTATTACTCGACCGCCGCCGCGATGGCAAAGGGAAGCCTGAGCGGCAACCAGATAATGGACGTTTATCTCGGCGCGGCAAGGGACCTCGCGGAATTCGCAATTCAGGCGGGCAAGTCGCGAATGGAAGTTTCATACGGGGCATCCCAGCCGGATTTCGCGCGCGAACTGGCATCAATAGTGCAGAACGGATACTCACAAGGGCTAGGCGGCGACGTTTCGGCAGCGAGCGAGGGCCAGGAGGCTAGCAGGAAAATCGGCGGCATAGACGCTTTCAACAGGAGGATGGCGAAGGCGCTCGGCCTGAGCAGGATTTCGCTTGCCGCGGCAAGCGTAGAGAGTGCGCCCGCGCAAGTCAGGATGGGTTCGGCGGCGGTTTCCACTCCGAATATCCAAGCAGGGCAGAATAACCTCGCACAGGTTCCGGCTAAGGTTGCGGTTTCGCTTGGCGATTATATGAGGAGAAAAGCGGCGGAAAAAAGGATTCTGCCTGCAAAGCTGGATGGGGATGCACGAAAAGGCAGGCCCAAGGGCCCTTCGGACGGCCGCGCGCCGCTAATTGGAGGCGGGACTGCATTGGGCGCGAAAAAGAAAGCGGGCCGGGAACGCAAGCTTCCTCTTGATGCAAAGCCCACGCTGCAGGAACCGAAGAAAAAAGCCAAGACGGACGGGCTTAAAAACGGGAAGAATGAGGCTCCTGCTGCGCGGAAGAGGAAGAAGGATGAGGTTTCTAAGATTTCAAAAGGAATTGAAATTCCCAAAGCCAAGAAAGTTGGCGGAGTGAATGCGGATTTGGCTGGGAAAAAGAAGGCTGCAAAGCCCAAGGCTCCTGAAGCTGCGAAAACCCAACTCAAGGCTGCGAAAACGATTAGGAAGGGAACCGGTATAGCGAAGAATCCGGGCGTTACGGCAACGGAAGTTGCAAAGGCGAAGCCCCGGAAGTCG
>JAKANX010000021.1 GCA_021823425.1 Microcaldota archaeon | reverse complement strand
CGTAGGCGAGGCAGGCAGCGGTGGGCTCGTTCACCAATCTTACAACTTCCAAGCCTGCGATTTCCCCTGCATCCTTGGTCGCCTGCCTCTGGTTGTCGTTGAAATAAGCGGGAACTGTTATTACCGCCTTCTTCACCGGCTGGCCGAGGAAGGATTCCGAATCAGCCTTTATTTTCTGCAAAAGCATTGCCGAAAGTTCCTGCGGGCTGTAGTTTTTCCCGTGTATGGGGAATTTGTAGTCAGAACCCATCTTCCTCTTGAACGCTGTCACGGTCCCGGTTGCGTTCGCTACTGCCTGCCTCCTTGCCGGCTCGCCTACCAATCGCGTGCCGTCGGGATTTATGGAGACGTAGCTGGGGAATGCCTTTCCGTAGAGGGATGCGCCTTCGGCGCTCGGCACTATCACCGGCCTGCCTCCTTCCAATACTGCCGCCGCGGAATTTGAAGTTCCCAAGTCTATTCCGATTATCTTTTCTGCTGCCATTTTCACCACCTTGTTAACGTTCATTATTTTGCATTCTTGGATTTTTTGTTTTTTATTTTCGCTCCCCTGATTTTATGGGGGGTTGCTTGGGGTGAAGCACTTTAGGGGGCGCTCCCCCTGAAGGGCTCTTTTCAGTTGCCATTTTTTTCACCCGTAGTGATGCTCGTCCGTTTTCTGCTCCTGCGGCCGGTCCAGCCTCATCTCCGGGCCGTAAAGGGACACGAGGAAGTTCTTGAAGTTGGTTTCCAGCGCCTTCATGCAGCCGTGGTACACCGAGAACGGCGTGGTCATGGGCGACATGTTGCTAACTATCATGTTGGAGAAGCGCATCTGCTGGTCGTTCGCCGAGGGCTTCTTCTCTATGTAGCTCACCGAGCACACGTATTCGTTCCCTATCTCCCTGTTGAGGAATTCCTGTATCCTCTTCTGTATTTCGGTCCTCTTTTTCGTGTCAGCATCCATTGTTTCCACCCTGCCTTGCCTGAATCCCCGCCATCAGCATGTCCGCGAATACGCTGCGCTCCAGCATGAGCTGAGCCCTCCTCCTCGCGTCGGTTTCCCTTGCGAGCTCGTCGGTCAGCTCGCACACCCTCCTTTCAATCTCGTCCGCGTCCGTCACCATGCTATTCACCTTTGGATGTTTCCTGTTTCGGGTCTGGCGTTTCGGCTTGCTTCTCTTTCTTCGCTACGACTACTTGCGCGTGCCTCACTATCCTGTCCTTGAAGAAGTATCCCTTCCTCGCGACCGCGATTATCGTTCCTTCTGGTTTTTCGCTTTCCTGCTGCAAGACCACATCATGCTTGTACGGGTCGTATTTCTGGCCCATGCATTCCATTTCCCGCACCCCGTGCGTTGACAGCGATTTTTTGAAATTTGAATAGAGCATTTCCATTCCCTTTTTCTCCTCGCCCTTGAAGTGCGGAAGCGCGGCCTCGAACTCGTCCAAAAAGGAGATTTGGGATTTTGCGAATTCCATTTTCCCCAAGTCCATCCGCTCCTCCATCTCTTTCTGGGTCCTTTTCCTGTAATTCTCGAACTCGGCCTGCAGGCGTATGAGGTCGGATTCCAGGTCCTTCTTTGATTCTTCTTTCAGCATGGGCGGCCTTTCCGCGCCGAGCTGGGCCTGCTTTTTCCCGGAGGAGATTTCCTTCTGCTGCTCGTGCGCCAATTCAGGTTTGCGCTCCCCGCCCCTGAGCTTTGCAATCTCGCCCTGCACTATTTTCTTGGCGTCTTCGGCCGTGAGTTTTGGCTTGTCCGGAGTTTTCTCGTCCATGCGTTCACCAGTGGATTTAAGGCAATTACTTGTTATTTTAACAAATCTTTTTAAATATATCTTTCCAAATCAGAAAATATGACGCAACGCTATGTGCGGAGGATAGTGATTTTCGAGCTGGAGGCGCCGAAAAAGCCCAACGTGCAGGAGGAAATCAAGTGGCTGTGCCGCTGCCTCGGCCTCGACCCTGACAAGGACAGGCTCGCATTTGAAATATTCCTGCACCTGCTCGCGGCGAACAGGAAGGGCGACGGGATTAAGACGATAGATATGACAAAGAACAGCAATGTGACGCAGGCCGCGGTAGTTTATCATATGAACATGTTCATGCGCTCCGGCCTCGTGGAAAAGAGGGGCGCAAAATACTTTTTGAGGGCAAGGACCCTGAGCGAGACGATGGCGGAAGTGGAAACGGATTTCACAAGGAGGATGGAGCTGCTCAAGCACATCGCGAGGAACATAGACGAACAGATGGTCTAAAATGAAAAACGCGGTTATCGGATTAGCATTGCTATTGCTTGCGCTCGGACCGGGCTGCATACGCCCGATTGCGGACAACAGGACGATTAGCGCTCCGGGGGACTACAGCTTCACGACAATGCACGGCGGAATTGAGCGCGAGTATGTGATGCACGTTCCGCCATCTTACAGGAACAGCACGCCCACTCCGGTCGTGATATTCCTCCACGGCGGGCTCGGAGGGGACGACAGGGCCGAGGCGCTCGGACTCAACGCGAATTCGGACAAGTACGGGTTCGTACTGCTCGCGCCTGCGGGCACTTCCGCGTTTTCCTCAAACGAACTGAGGACCTGGAACGCGGGGGCTTGGGACAACTCGAGCTGCTGCGGCTACGCGTACAAAAAAAATGTTGATGATGTGGGATTCATATCGCAGATGATTGACGAGACCGAGGCGAGAGTGAACGTGGATGCGAAAAGGGTTTACGCGACCGGGTTCTCGAACGGCGGCGGGCTCACGTACAGGCTCGCGTGCGAGCTCAGCAACAGGATTGCGGCTGCCGCGGCTTCCTCGCCTGCCGGCCTGGAAGGGAACTGCTCGCCGTCGCGGCCGATTTCAATAATGCACATACACGGGACAGCGGACCCGTGCGTCCCGTTCAACGGAGGGAAGAGCCAGTGCGCATCAGGCACGGATTGGCCCCCTGCGCAGCAGGACGTGGATTTCTGGCTCGGGCAGGACAGGTGCGGCGCAAGCGGAACGGTCGCGTACCAAAATGGAAACGCGACGTGCACCAGCTACGCGTGCGCGCAAGGCACTGAAGTGGAATTCTGCAAAGTGGAAGGTATGGGGCACGCGTGGCCCGCGGGCAATTATTACACGCCCAAGAGCGCGAATTCGATTTCAAGGGACATTTCTTTTGACCAGATTTGGGAATTCTTCCAGAGGAACCCGATGGAATGAGGTGGAAACCATGGACGGAAAAAACATCACGCTGAAGGTATCGGAGGCTTTGCAGAACGACATAGGCCGCGGAATAGTGCGGGTGGACTCCAAGGTTAAGAAGGAGCTCAGCCTCGCGACCGGGGATTTCGTGAAATTGTCCGGTAAAAAGAGCACTATTGCGGTCGTGTGGCAGAGCCATCCCGAGGACGAGGGGCTGGACCTCGTGCGCATGGACGGCATCCTCAGGCAGAACACCGGAATCGGGTTGGGGGACAAGGTAAGGCTTGAGAAAGTGGATGTGAAGGAGGCAAAGAAGCTCGTGCTCGCCCCGAAGGAGGCGATGAGGTACAGCCCGGGCTTCGACCAGTACGTGAAAAGGAAGCTCGTCGGGAAGGGGATGCTAAAGGGGAACATACTTCCAGTAGGGGTTTTCGGGACCGCGATTCCGCTCGTTGTTTCGCAGGTGTTTCCGCAGGCCGCGGTCGTGGTTACGGAAAACACGGAAATAATAGTGAAGAACGAGCCGCTCAAGGAGCTGGAGAACGTGCCTTCAGTGACGTATGATGACATAGGCGGGCTTCAGAACGCGATTCAAAAGATTAGGGAGATGGTGGAGCTTCCGCTTCGGCACCCGGAGCTTTTCGAGCGCCTCGGAATTGAGCCTCCCAAGGGGGTGCTGCTCTACGGGCCGCCGGGAACGGGAAAGACGCTTCTTGCGAAGGCGGTGGCGAACGAGAGCGACGCGAACTTCTTCTACATAGGCGGGCCGGAAGTCGTTTCAAAATTCGTCGGGGAATCCGAGGAGAAGATAAGGAAGGTGTTCAGGGACGCCGAGGAAAGCGCGCCCTCCATAGTTTTCATAGACGAGATTGACGCGATAGCGCCCAAGAGGGGGGAAACCACGGGCGAAGTGGAAAAGAGGATGGTGTCCCAGCTGCTCACGCTGCTCGACGGGATGAAGACGAGGGGGCAGGTGATAGTGATTGCGGCGACGAATCGGCCGGATTCCATAGACGAGGCGCTGCGCAGGCCCGGGCGGTTCGACCGGGAAATCGAGATAGGGGTCCCGGACAGGCAGGGGCGCAAGGAAGTGATGGAAATACACGCGAGGAACATGCCGCTGGACAAGGACGTGAACATACGCGAATTGGCGAACGTGAGCCACGGCTACACAGGGGCGGACATTTCCCTTCTCATGAAGGAGGCCGCGCTCAAGTCGCTTAGGAGGATTCTTCCCAAGATAAATTTGGAGGAGGAGTTCATACCGCAGGAGATACTGGACAAGATAAGCGTGACGCAAGATGATTTCTTCGCTGCGCTGCGCGAGGTGCAGCCTAGCGCGCTGCGCGAATTCTACGTGGAAAAGCCGAACGTGCACTGGAACGAGGTGGGCGGGCTGGACAGCGTGAAAAAGGACATAAAGGAGGCTGTGGAGCTTCCGCTCAAGTCCCCGGAGAAGTTCGAGGAGATGGGCGTGCGCCCCATTAAGGGAATATTGCTATACGGGCCGCCGGGAACGGGAAAAACGCTTCTTGCGAAAGCCGCCGCAACAGAGACCGAGGCGAACTTCATCGCGGTGAAGGGCTCGGACCTGCTCAGCAAGTGGGTGGGCGAATCCGCAAAGCTCACGAGGGAGCTTTTCAGGAAGGCGAGGCAGGCTGCGCCGTGCATAATATTCCTTGACGAAATTGACAATATTGGAACGAGGCGCGGCAATTCCGAGGGCTACCACGGCCCCATACACGGGGACGTGCTAAACGGCATATTAGTGGAGATAGACGGCCTGCAGTCGCTGAAGAACGTGGTTGTTATTGCGGCGACGAATCGGCCGGACATGCTGGACCCCGCGCTTCTGCGCGCCGGAAGGTTCGACAAGATGGTTGAAATCCCGGTTCCGGACAGGGCTGCGAGGCTGGACATACTGAAGATACACGTGAAGAAGATGCCGCTGGACAAGGTGGACCTCAAGGAAATCGCGGAAGGGACCGAAGGTTTCACAGGGGCGGACTTGGAGAACCTCGTGCGCGAGGCGGGGATGATTGCGATACGCGAGAACGCCAAGAAGGTAAGCGCGCACCACTTCGAGCGGGCGCTCAAGTCCATAATACCGAGCGTGAAGAAGGAGGACGTGGAGAGCATGGCAAAGTTCAAGAGCGCTGCGCAGGCGATGTACAGGTGAATCTGGAATAGTTAAGCATAAAAATTCGGGAACGGGAATACAACTATGAATCTGGCCATGTTTGCAAGGGTTGCCGCGTTGAGCGTTGCCGCAGCGCTGGCCGCATTCGCGTTCTACGGCGGCGACCTGCTCTTTTTGGCAAAGGCGCTCTCGCTCGCGCTCGCGTTCTCCATAGTCGTTACGGTGTTCTATCCGCACGTGCGTGGAATACGGAAGGGCGACCGCGTCTCCGTCGTGGCGGGCGGGATGCCCACGATTTTCGGCCTCGGGCGCACCGGATTCGCTTTGGGCGACAGCGCGCTGAACAGGGAGGTCCGCGTCAAGCTGGACGACGGCAAGGAGGCAATCGGGATAGTGGAGGGCTACGAGGGCGTGCTCTCGCCCCCGAGGGTACGGCTCATTTACGAGGAAAAACTGGTCGAATAGCTGATTCCCATGATTTCCACCGAGGAAGCGAAGAACATAGTGGTTTCCACGCTCGCAATAGCGCTCGCGCTCTCAATTGCGAGCGAGGGCCTGGGAATACTCTCGCAGCCCGGAAAGCTCGTCTACCTCATCTCCCTTTTCGCGATAACGGTCGGGATAGGGTTCGTGCTGCACGAGCTGGCGCACAAGGTCGTGGCGATTAGGTTCGGGGGGCAGGCTGAATTCAGGATGTGGATACAGGGGCTCGTGCTGGCGCTCCTTTTCTCGGTCTTCGGATTCGTTTTCGTCTCTCCGGGCGCGGTTTACATATACGCGCCGAAGGTCACCAAGCAGCAGAACGGGCTCATTTCGCTTGCCGGGCCGCTCACCAACATGGCGCTCTCGCTCGTTTTCCTGGCGATTGCGGCCGTGTTTCCGATGAACATGGCGCTTCCGCTCGGGTACGGGAGCGTTTGGCTCTTCGCGTCCAAGATAAACGTGTGGCTCGGGCTCTTCAACATGATACCTATTTTCCCCCTGGACGGAAGCAAGGTCTTTGACTGGAACGTGGCGGTCTGGGCTGCTTTTTCCCTGCTGTTCGTTTTCCTTTTCATTTACTGAGTGGTGGAATGGGCGCCCAAAACACGAAACAGGAAACAGGGAACCAGCTCAGGGGCGCCGAGGCGGTGGTGCGCAGGGAAAAATTCATGGGAATGGGAATAATGGTCAAGGAACGGATTCCAAAAAATTACCGCATAGCTGCCTTGGACGCGCGCCTAAGGAGGGAGCGAACGAGGATGGAGGCGAGGCTCCTGCACCGCGCCAAGCTTGCAGGCGTGGGCTGCCCGGTTGTATTTTTCGTGGACGAATTCTCAATAGGGATGGGAAAAATAGGCGGCAAGAGGCCGCGGATGGACGCGCGCGAGTGCGCGGAAGCCGGAAGGATGCTCGGAAAACTGCACAACGCGGGAATCATGCATGGGGATTTCACGCCTGCGAACCTCATTTCAGGAAAGGAGGGCATTTCAGCCATTGATTTCGGGCTCGGTTTCCTTTCCCAGGACGTGGAGGACAAGGCCGTGGACGTGCTCACCATGCTAAAGGCGATAAGGGGCGGGGAGGAGGCGTTCTTGTCCGGATATTGCTCCGAAGTCGGGAATGCGGAAAAGATAAGGGAAAGGATTGGGGAAGTGAAGGCGAGGGCCAGGTACTCGTGATTTTCAGGCGACCTCGAATTCCCTGTTGCCCCTGAGCGTGTACCCGGGCACGTCTACCGCGTACTTGCCGGTGTTGTAGGGCACGAAGAGAGCGACCCCGTTCTTGTTCGTCTTCAGGCTGAACATCTCATTGGTGCTCTTGAGGACTACGATGAAGTCGCGCTCCGCGTAAGGCACGCCCTTTCCGAGCTCGAGCACGATTTCCACCTCCGACTGGGGCTTGGGCTTCTCCGGGGAAACCGTAACCGTGATGCCCTTTCCGAACGAAAGCGCGAGCGGAAGGCTCTTGCGCATCGCGTACGCAACGCCTATCGCGAGGGCAATGAGGAACAGGATGAGCGGAAGAAGGTAGTCGCTCTTGGCTTCCACCCCCGCAGGCAGGCGCTCGAGGTTGAACTTTGCGTAAAGCCGCTGCACGTCCTGCTTGGCGGTAATTGTGAAAACATAGCGCCCGAAATCCTGCGAGTAGTTTTCCGCGTATTTGCCCGCGTTGTCCGTTGCGGTGCTGAGAATCTTGAGCGCAGGCGTCTTTATCGCGAGCGAAGATGGAGCGGACTGGTTCCTTTCCTCGTAGACCGAGAGGGTGAGCTTGCTGGGCTCAGTTATGGTAATCGGGACTATGAGCGTTTTCTGCTGCCTTGCGGGCGCTATCTGCGTGAAATAAACCTGGTCCACGGGCTGCGCCTTGCCTTCCTGCGGCACGTACGTCACCGAATTCTGGTAAATCGCGACGCCGTAGGCGTCGTAGTAGTAGTAGCCGGAGGCCGTGGCGTTGAAGGACGCGATTCCGAGCAGGTCGGTTATCACCTGCACCTGGCTCCCGTCAGGGTATTTCACGTATATGAGCGCCTTGGTGGCGGGGGTGCCGTTCAGGAAAGTTACGTTCACGCGCACCATTTCGCCGGGGCTTGCGTTGCCCGGGGCGTAGATTATGATGAAGGTCGCGTTCCCGTTGTTTCCGCCCGGCTGCGCAAGCGGGGTGTAAACGCAATAGTGGTTCATGCAGGTCTGCGCCGCGCCGCACTGCGCGCTGTCCGTGCATTCCGGCTTGCCGCAGTCCGGGTCGGAAGCGCAGCACGCGTTGCACATGCCGTCGGCGCCGCATTGCTTGCAGGTGTCGTTTCCTCCTGCTCCGGCGCAGTCCGGATCCGAGCCCCTTGCGCATCCCTGGGTGGGGCACGTGCCGTCCGCTATGCAGCAGTCCGGATCGTTGGCGCAACTCGTGTTGCAGAATCCGTCCGCGATGCAGGATGGAAGCACGCACGTTCCTGCGCTGCAAATCTTGCCGCCGGCGCAGTCGCTGCTTGTTGCGCAGCAGTCGGGGTCGGTTCCAGGTGCGCAGGACGGATTGCACACGCCGTCCGCGGCGCAGCTAAGGCAGTTTCCGTTGAGGCAGGAGAATCCCGCCGGGCACGCGGGCACGCAGCCGCCGGCCTGATTCGTGCAGTCCGGGTCGGTGCCCGCAGGGCAGAAGGGGTTGCACCAGTTGTCCTTCCCGCACGAGGTGCAGGAGCCTGCGATGCAGGTTGAGTTCTGGGGGCATGTGGCTGAAGAAGTGCATGAGCAGTCCGGGTCCTTTCCGTCGCAATTGGGGTTGCACACTCCGTTGGCCGTGCAGTCGCTGCATTGGCCGTTTATGCACGCCTGCCCGGTGGGGCAGTTCACCCCGGAGCAGCAGTTCGGGTTGCTTGCAGGGCAGGTGGAGCATGCGGGGCAGTTGTTGCAGTCCGGGTCGTTTGAACAGGAGGGGATGCACACGCCGTTCTGCGTGCAGTCCGTGCACGTCCCGCTTATGCACTGGGAGCCGGATGGGCATTGCGAATTGGCGGTGCACGCGTGCCCGCAGTCCGGGTCGGTGGAATATTGGGACGGAAGGCACACCCCGGGCTCGGCGCAGCAGCCGTCGGCTACCCCGCAATGGCCGCACACGTGTATCGTGAGGTTGAACACTGCGGACGATGTGCCGAACGCGAGCAGCGCGAGAAGGGAAAGCAGGAGGAGTTTTTTCATGTGATCAACCCGTGTAGCTCGTGTCTATCAGGACGTTATCCTGGCCAGGGGGCGTGGAATTAGACGTCATTATCATGAGCGGATAGGAATAGCTGCCGCTTATGTTGAACGGCACGAACACGAACTGGATGTTGGACGGGTCCGGGTTGCTCACCGCGATGTACGCCGGAACGACGTTCAGCGCGGTCCCGCTGCGGGAAATGTGCGTGAACGGAACCGCGACGCTGGCCGAACTCCCGCTCACCACGAATATGCTGGCGCCGCCCTGCACGCTCAGGGTGTGGCAGTTGTCGGCGTCAAGCTGCGGGGAGCAGCAGTCCAGGTCGTTTATCACGCAATTGCGGGCAAACGCCGACCCGCTCGTGCGCGTCCCCGTGAAGCGCACGGTGGTGCATGCCACGCTTCCGCAGTTCGCAGGGCATATTCCGTCCGTGGGCCCGCAGGTGGCGTTCCCGCAAACGGAGGAGGAAACGCAAGCCGCAGCGGTCACGTTGCAGCAGCCGGAGGCGCAGTCGCCGTTGGAAGTGCAGTTGTGGGCGCAGTCGGGATCGCCGGCGCACCTGGGATTGCATATGCCGTCCTGCGTGCAGTCCGTGCACGTGCCGTTCGCGCATTCAAAGCCCGGGGCGCACTGCGAAGTGGAATTGCACGCCGCGCACGCCGAAAAGCACCTGTTGCTGGAAAGGTCGCAGCAGCCGGAGGCGCAGTCCCCGTCCTTTGAGCAGGCGGTGCAGCCCGATGCCGAGCACGAGTGCGCCGCGAGGTTGCAGCAGCCCGAGGGGCCGCAGTCGTTGTTGGAAAGGCATCCCTTTGCGCCAATCCAGAGGTACCAGCTCGCCGAGGGGTTGGTGCAGTTGGAATTCCTGCACTGCCAGTTCCAGGAGCGCAGCCCGCTTCCGAGCTGGACCGGCTCGCTGGTCGTAGTTCCGGTTGTGGAGGAGGACGCCCAGCTGGTCCTCTGCACGCCGTCCACGAAGAGCGCGCAGTCATCAAAAGCGTTGAGGCTGTCCGTGACGCGCATGGAGAAAGACACGGGCGAAGACGAGTTGGAATTGTTCGCGGGAAGCAGGTTCGTCACTATGGGGCAGTCGTTCCTGCAGGCCCCGTTCACGCACGCGCCCGAGCACGGCACGTTCGCCCATTCGAAGCAGCCGTCACGATTGGAATCGCCGCATAGCTGGGGCGTGTTGCCGCTGCACCTTGACTGGCCCGGGGTGCAGCTGTCCGTGCAGGTCGCGTTGCACACGTACCTGTTCGCGAGGTACGGGCTGTTGGTTACCGCGTATGAGGCCTGCGCCGAGTTTATCAGGACCGGATAGCAGTTTATCCCGGTTCCGTAGCAGGCCGGGTTCGTCTTGCCCCTCACTTCCACGCGGAACGTGTGCGAGCCGTTGGCCAGGCGGCTGAGCATGGTGTGCGAATAGGGGCTCCGGTTTGTGGACGGATAGAAGCCGAATGAGTATTCGGCTCCGCTGCCCGAGCACGCGTTGTCCGGGATTACGAACGCGGCCGCGTGCAGTATGCTCGCGTTGCAGGAGACATTGGCGTCAATATTGTATGAAAGGATTTGCGTCCCGTTGGCGCTGGAAGCGAGGCTCACGGGGCGCAATGCCGCGCGGTCCTGGCAGGCGATAGCGCAAGTTGTGTTGGAGCAGGCCTGGCCTGACGAGCACGCATTGGGCGTTCCCCACACCCAGCAGCCGCTCGCGTTCTGGGTGCAGTTCTGGAGTTGGCCGGCCGCGGTGCAGTTGGTCTGGCCAGCCGTGCATTGGTTGGTGCACACTGCGGGAGCCCCGCAGTCAGAGAAGTTGAGCTGCGCCCAGCACGTGGCCCCGTTGCCGACGCTGTTGAAGACGGAGAGGGCGCAGTCCTCCGAACATGAGCCGTCCTTGGAAAACGGATACACCACGGAACCGCTGCGGTTGTCCGGATAACCGATTAACATCTTGGAGCCCGCGCAGGTATAAACTATGGCTGAAGAGCCGTTGAATACAGTGTCGGAGCTCATCGCCCAGGACAGGGTGCTGTTGGCAGGAATGACGTTCCCAGTCTGCGCATACCCGTTTTGGGTGCGGTTCAGCGGGTTCGGGGACCATGAGAGGGCGCATGCCGGGGCCAATGACGATATGCAGCCTGAGCCAAAGCAAGTCTGGCCGGCTGGGCAATTGGCTGCAAGCGCCCAGACCCAGCAGCCGGTCGCGTTCTGGGTGCAGTACTGGACCTGGGTATTCGAGCATCTTGCCTGGCCTGAAGAGCACTGGTTAGCGCACGGAGCGCCGCAGTCCTGGGGGCAGTTCACCTGGTTCTCCCTTCCGTTGCATACGCCGTCCCCGCACTTGGACCCGCAGTCCTGAGGGCAGTTGTAGGTGCCTTCGGTGGTGCCTGCGCACGGCCCGAAGCCGCACCAGTTGCAGAACCCGTCCCCGCAGACCGCGGGCGAGCAGCGGTTGTTTATGCACGACTGGGAGTCCCTGTAGCCGCACGTCTGGTAATACGCCGCGCAGGTGAGGTTGTTGCAGTTGCACGTGCCTGAGCCTATGCAGTAGGCGTTCGGGCTTGCGCCTGTGCAGGTGCCGCCCTGGCAGTTCTGCGCCGCGCCCCACTTGTAGCAGCCCCCTGTTGAATCATAATAGCAATATTGTATCTGGCCCTGGTAGTTGCACTGCGACTGGCCTGGGCTGCACTGGCTCGCGCATCCGCAGTCCTGCGGGCAGTTCTGCGAAGTCTCGGCGTTCGGGCCGCAGGGGCTGAACGTGCACTGGTTGCACACGTGATCCCCGCAGGTCGCGTTCCTGCACGTGCCGGCAACGCACGAATAGGATTCGACGCTTCCGCAGTCGGCCTGCGAGGCGCAGGGAATTCCGCCGCTGCTTATGGAGACCGAGCCGCTGCACGTGTTCGTGCCGCCCGGGCCGCTAAGCGTTATCGTGCAGGTCTCGGTTCCCGACTGGCTGGCGGTGAAGCTAAGGGGAACGCTCCCGTTGAGGGCAAGGCCGGCGCCGCTGCTCGTAACCGCCCCAGTGCAGGAATAGCTTGCCGTGCCTATCGCATCGGTGGAGGTCCAGCTCACGGTCGTGGCGCCCGGGGCTGAGATGGGCGAAGGCGAGAATGAGATGGTGCATTGCGGAAGGACTGTGGGGACTATGTTCAGGTTCGCGGTGCACGCTCCGGGAGCGCCGCTTGCCCCGGCAATTGAGAGCGTGCAGGTTTCCGTCCCGGTCTGGTAGGATGGGAAGTGGAACTGCACGGAGCCCGTGAGCGGCAGGCTGCCGCCTGAGCCTGGCACCGGGCCGGTGCACGAGTAGGTCGCGGTTCCTGCAGCGTTAAGGGAGTTCCAATAGATCGTGGAGTTGCCCGGGGCTGCGATGTTTGAGGGCGACCAGTATGCTGTGCAGCTCGGCTGGTTCTGCGGCGCCACTGCGACAGCGGCGGTGCAGCTTCCGCTCCCGCCGGGCCCCACTACGTAAACGGTGCAGGTCTCGGTCCCTGTCTGGGACGAGGAAAAGTCCAAGGGCGCGTCGCCGCTTGTCGCCAACGGGCCGCTTGCTACCAGCGGGCCGTAGCAGGAATAGCTCGCATTGTCCGCGCCCGTGGAAGTGAGGTGCGCCCACGTCCGGGCGGTGCCCGTTGGAGGAACGCCCAGGGGGTTCGGAGAGAACGAAAGGCTGCATGCGGGCGGCGAGGACTGCGCAAGAATCACGACGCTGGCGCTGCAGCTGTTGCTTCCGCCCGGGCCGCTTATGTATGCGGTGCAGGTCTCGGTGCCGATCTGGCCGGCCATGAAATCAAGGGGCGTGGAGCCGTTGAGCGGAAGCCCGCTTCCGGAGCCGTTCACCGGCCCGATGCAGGAATATGAAATGCTGCCCGTCGTGTCCTTGGAAATCCAGCTTGCCATAGTCCTTCCGGGAGCAGTTATGGAGCTGGGCGTGAAATAGAGCTGGCATGTGGGCGCGCTTGCGGGCGCGACATTCGCCGAGGCGCTGCAGCTCGTGCTTCCGCCGGGGCCCGTTGCGGTAAGCGTGCACGATTCCATGCCTGTTTGGGACGCGGTAAAGTCAAAGGGCGCCGAGCCGTTCGCAGGAATGCCGCTGCCGGAGCCCGGGAGAGGGCCGGCGCACGTGTAGCTTATGGATGTCGCGTGTGCGGTGGTCCATGACACCGTGCTCCTGCCCGGAGCGGTTATGGACGCAGGGCTCCATAACGCGCTGCATGTGGGCGCGACTATCGCGGGCGCCACGTTGAGGTTGCCCGAGAAGCAGCTGCTTGTGGCGCCTGCGCCGTTGTTCACGAACACCGTGCAGGTTTCGGTCCCGGCCTGGGTCTGGTTGAACTGTATCAGCTGGGAGCCTGAAGACGGAATTGCAAGATTGGAGGCGGTTATCGGCCCGCTGCATGATGCGCTGGCGCTCGCGGCGTTCGTGGAGCTCCAGAACGCAGTGCTCGAGCCTGGTGCTGAGATGTCGGTGGGAAACCAGTATACGTTGCACGCGGGCGGACTCTTCACGGTAAGGGTCGCGCTGTTCGCGCCCCAGGTTCCTCCTATCGCGGAGCAAGTGCAGGTTTCGGCGCCTGCTGCGTTGAATGTGTATGGGACTGAACCGCTTCCTGCGACCCCGGGCGCCGGATAAGCCAGAAGCCCGTAGCAATTCAGGTTCACTGTAGGGGCGTCGCTGTTCCAGCTGAGGGTGAAGGTCGAGCCAGTCGTGACCGGGTTTGGGGAGAACGATACGCTGCACCAGGCGAAGGAGGCGGCGGAAAAAGCAAAAAGAAACGAGAGGGCAAGATAAGCGCTTATGGCGGGGGGAGAATTGCGG
>JAKANX010000120.1 GCA_021823425.1 Microcaldota archaeon | reverse complement strand
TTGGCGAGGTTCTTGGCGTTTTCCTTGTCCGCGCTCCTAGAGCCCGTCGTTGCGAAGAAGTGATATTTATTTGCCGTGTCGCAGTGTTTCTTGATTTTAGGATTGAATGTATCTGAACAAATCCGTCTTCTGCGCGTAAATTATTTCTTTGAATACAAATCCGCTTCGTTTATACCAAAATTAGCCAGAATCATCCTACCCTGGTCGGTGAGGAAGTAAACTGCCCTGCCCGCCATCTTCTTCTCCTCCAGCATGCCCATCTCCACGAACTTGCGTATCATGAGCGCGCTTAGCGCAGCAGGGTTTATGGGCTTCTCTGGCATTTTTCCACCTGCTTACTTTATCTTGGGAACCAGCTGCGGGACCTTCTTCTTGTATTTCAAGTAGGCCTCTTCCAATCTGAGCGCCAGCTCCTCGTCCTCGAAGTCCGCGAGCGGCTTAATCATGAGCAGCCATTCCGCGAACACGAAGAGGGGAATGAGCGCGCCGATCACTAGGTAGATTCCCAAGTTGATGAACGTGTGGCAGATGTAAATGGGGTGGCGGACGAGCGAATAGGGGCCTGAGGAAACGAGCTTGGTGCTTACTCCCTTGCCTATCTCCACTTTCTGCCCCAAGAGGTAAAGGGACCACAGCTCTATTGCGATGCAGGCTGCAATCACGAGCCAGCCTAGGGGGACTGCGAACGTCGGAAGAACCTGATAGGTGTTTATGAACGGCTCGAATATGGTGAATACCACTGCCCCGAGCATCATGAACACCAATACTATCATGATATCAAGGCCGAACCACGAGCCGTAGCGCATGCGCACCATGTGGCGGGCGAGCCAGAAGAATGGAAGCAGGCTGTAGAGTATGAGCGAAAGAAGGACCAACCCTAAGTATATCACGTCCATGACCTAACTACAATTGGAAGGTTAAAAAACGTTCTTCCCGCCGCTTTGCGCCTTTGCGCAGCCAAGGGTGAATATCCCCATGCCTGGAGAGCCGGATTTTTCCATCCTATACGCCAACGAGTCGAGCACGATTTTCCGGATGCGCATGTATTCCTCCTTTCCGACCTCCACGTTCGCCACGGCGTATTTCAACGACTTGGCGTTGAAGCAGAACATGCAGTTGTCCAGCCCCTCGCAGTTGTGGCAGAAGTAGCTGTCGCGGCAGTTGTGCGAGGCGTCCACTTCCATGCATCGGGAGAGTTTAACGGAATCGTGGCAGGCGATGCAGTAATTGGAGAAGAATACCCTCCGGCAGCCGAATACGTGCTCGGAATCCCTCGGCCAGTAGGAGTACGCGCTCATCTTGTTGGAATATGCGAACGAGCAGGAATAGGCGTGCGAGGAATCGTCGTAGCATGCGCAGTGAACTATGTCGAGGTTCTTTCCGCCGTGCAGGTCCGGGGTCGCGTACGCGAGGTCCGCCAAAAGCGCGGGTGCGTTTTTTATCGAGAGGGAATCAGCTCCTCCCTCGGAGAGGTGCGATTTTCCCATTTCCAGCGCCTCCTGCTCGGTGAGCGCGCTTCGGGCGAGAGAATGGAAAACTTCAAGAGGGGGAAGATTGAGCTCGCCTGAGCCCGTCGCCGATTTTACAGTAGTAATTTTTCCCGAGTTGGATGCGAGGTATTGCTCGTACTTTTGCAGGCCGGATGGCGGCTTTCCGAGCAGCAGGGTGAATGTGGAGCGGAACGCGGACTCCACTTCCTTCTGCGGCTTGGGAGGCTGGGCTTCCGGAGCCGCGGGGGCACCGCCCAATTTCCTTTTCGGCAATTCCAGAAGCTCAGCAATTCCGATTATTGTTTTTTTCCTCCTCAGCTCGTCAGCGATTTCCGCGAGCAGCTTCTTTTTCAATGAAACGTACTTGTCCTTCGGCAGCTGGAGGTTTCCGATAGTGTCGCTCCTGTTCCGCAGGTTGAACGAGAACATGCAGTTCCTGCAGCCCTGAAGGTTCGCGGTGAAATAGCAGTCAGAGGAATGCCAAGTGTAAAAACCCTCCATGCACCTCGTCGTCTTGTAAACCTCGTATGAGTGGATTATTGATTTCACTTCCCCTGAAAGCACCGTGCCGAACGCGTATTCGGAGACGCGCACCTGGTCCGAGAACGCGAGGAACTTGCTTCCGTCCACTATTCCTCTTGACTTGTAGACGTGGACCGAATCCGCGCACCTGTCGGATTTCTCCACCCCGCTTGAATTTCCGAGCACTATGTTTCCTGAATACACGAATTTCTCCCTTGCCGCAAAAACGAGCGAATCAAGGTCCTTTATTTCATTAATATCCAGCTTCGCGCCAGCCGCGGAATATTGCGGCCGCTCGTCGTCGCTCATGAAACGGGCGCCTTCGCATACGCGCTCGGACGCGAAAACGCCTTTTCCGGAATACGAGGACTTGCGCTCTGCCATCTGCTCCACGTGCCTGGACAAATAGGGTTCGAAATCGGAAAGCCCGCCTACCTCCTCGCCCAAAAGGGTGCGGCAGGTGCTCTTCCAAGCCTCGTTTATCTGGGATTGCATGAACCTGCTTGGCCTCGGAAAATATTAAAGGGTTTGGCAGGTAGATATGTGCATGGACATCAAGCAGGAGTTAGCGGGGCTGCTCGCCAAGGCCGCCGGAGTTTCGGAGGAAAGGGCGCTCGCGTCGCTGGAAATGCCCAAGGGCAGTTTCGGGGACATGGGTTCCAGAATTGCGTTCGACCTTGCGAGGGAGCAGAAGAAGAGCCCTGTGGAAATAGCCAAGGCGATTGCCGCATCCATCCCTGAAAGCGATTACGTGGAAAAGGCTGTTGCGACAGGCCCGTACATCAATTTCTTCCTCTCATCCAAGCATTATTCGGAAATCGCCCAAAGCGCTTCAGCGCACGCGGACTTCGGGAAAGGAAAAAAGAAAACCGGAAAAACAATAGTGGAATTCCCCTCGGTCAATCCGAACAAGCCGTGGCACATTGGGCATCTGAGGAACGCGCTGCTCGGGGACTCGGTCGCGCGCATACTCGCGTTCTCCGGCGAAAACGTGGAGGCGATGGATTACATAGACGATTTGGGCCTTCAGGTCGCGCAGAGCCTTTACGGTTATATGAACATGGGCGAAAAACCCGGAAAAAACGAGAAGTTCGACCACTGGATAGGGAAACAGTACGTGAAGGTGGCGGCTGAAATAGAAAAAG
Source organism: Microcaldota archaeon (assembly GCA_021823425.1). GTDB lineage: Archaea > Micrarchaeota > Micrarchaeia > Anstonellales > Bilamarchaeaceae > JAHJBR01. The sequence goes on along the minus strand of JAKANX010000120.1, from coordinate 7 downwards.
ACAAGGA